>JBBDRM010000099.1 GCA_040905475.1 Actinomycetota bacterium | reverse complement strand
GAGCATCACCTTGCCAAGGTGAGGGTCGCGGGTTCGAATCCCGTCGTCCGCTCCAGGAAAGTGCAGGTCAGGGGCCCTTTTCGGAGGGCCTCTGTCGCGAGCATCCACCCGCGCTCTACTCAAACGCTCTACCATCGCCATCGTTATCGCACCGCTCTACATCGGGGGTGAGCCATGGCGAAGGCGGTTGCAGACTCGAGGAGACGCTCCTCCCCGGCAGTCGAGCGATCGACGAAGCGCGCGCGACGGCGCGGCAGCGGTGGTGTGTTCGTCGTCCGAGACGGCGTGTGGCGCGTCGACGTCGAGATCGCGCGCGACCCCGTCACTGGCAAACGCAGGCGCGTCTCGCGCACGATCCAAGGGACGCGCGAAGACGCTGAGCTCGCCCTCTCCCGACTGAGGGTCGCCGACCACGAGAAGCGCCTGCCCACCGGCGGCACCAACGCCCGCTCCGTCGCCGCCGTCTTCCAGCTCTACCGTCAGGCGATCGACGCCGGCCTGATCGAGCTGGCGCCGAGCACGATCGCCACCGTCCGCTCGGCCTCGAAGATCATGGCGGCGGTCGAGCTGCCGGATGGTCGAGAGTTCGGCTCGATCCGACTCAGCCGCCTCACGTGGCAGGACATCGAGTACCTCTACGGCGCCATGCGCGCCGCCGGGAAGAGCCCGGCCTACGTGCGACGCTGCGCGACGGTGCTCGCCAGGGCACTCGACCTTGCTCGCAAGCGCGGCCTCATCGACTCCAACCCGGCCAAGGATGCGACGCGGCCGCGGACCGCCCGGTCGAAGCCGTTCGCGCCGACGGGTGCGGAGGTGCGCGACGTCCTGGCCGAGGCGAAGCGTCGTGACCCGGAGGTCGCGGACGCGGCGACCATCCTCGCCAGCACCGGCATGCGGCGCGGCGAGTTCATCGCGCTCCGGTGGGCCGACGTGAACCTCGACCAGAGCGAGCTGCATGTCGGCGCTGCGATCAGCGACGGCGGTCCTGGGATCGGTCTCGTCTACAAAGCGACGAAGCGCTCGGACTGGCGCGACGTGCCGTTGACCTCGGCGGCCACGGCTGCGTTCAAGCGGCAAGAGGAGCGGAGGACGGAGCTGCTCGGGAAGACACCGGACCCGACTGAGTACGTCTTCCCCGGAGGTATCGAGGGCCGTGTGCCGATGCGTCCAGACCAGATCACCAACAGGTGGGCCGCAGCGCGCGGCTTCTCGCCGATCACGCTGCTTCACCTGCGCCACTACACGGCGACGGCGATGCTCGATGCCGGCGAGTCGTACCGCACCGTCGCTGACATCCTCGGCAACAGCGAGGCGACGCTGCGTCTGCATTACGACGGGCGAACCGATGTCGGCAAACGCAAGGCGATCACGGCGCTTGAGCTGTGATGTCCGGACGACCACCCGACGAGGAGATCCGTGACGACTGATCTGACTGAACTGCAGAACCGGCTGATGGAACGGCGAGAGGCGCGACGGTGACCGACGACTCGACTCACAGCTGGTGGACCACAGCGCGGTCGTCCGGTCTCGGCGACCCCGACGCCACCTGGCCACCCGCCCTGGTCGACCTGACAGCTGAGCCTCAGTGGCACGTCAACTCCGACGGCACCAGGTCCAACGACGATGGCATCCTCGCCCGGCTCGAGGCCGAGTTCGGCCAAGTGCGCTCCCGCGAGCGGGTCCGAGGCCTCGCTGAGGTGTTCACCCACCATCGCGAGGTGGACGCCATCCTCGACTCGATGCCCGCCGCCTTCGCTGCGTTGGACATCAAGTTCCTCGAGCCAGCGTGCGGGTCGGGAAACTTCCTCGTCGAGATCCTGAGGCGCAAGCTACGCCTCGTCGCCAAGACCGACTGCGTCTCCCAGGAGCACTACGAACACCGTCTGCTCCGGGCGATCGCCTCCGTCTACGGAGTCGACATCTCGCCGGTCAACGTGACCGAAGCACGGGCTCGGATGGCACAAGTGCTGCTCGGTCACTTCCAAGCGGATGCGAACACGGTGGAGCCGACCGACGCGTTCCTCAACGCCGCTGCGGTGATCCTCGGTGAGAACATCGTGTGTGGCGACACCATGAACGATGCGGACCGCATCGAGCTGTGCGACTGGCGGCCGGCGAGCGGGGCCCGCTTCCAGCGGGTCTGGAGCTTCGCCCTCGTACCGCTCGCCGAGCGGGACTTGTTCTGGGCCGAGCGAATCCAGGACACAGAGCCGGTGCACTACGCCGAGTTGCGGGCCCGCGCGAAGCCTGCGCAGAGTTCCAAGCGGCGCACGGCGAGGGCAGCACGGTGATCGCCGCAACGGACATCGGGCGGGGCGAGGGCCGTCAGCGGCACATCCCCGACATCCTCGACGTGATCGCTGCGCTGTCCTCCGATGCCATCCCGACGCCGCCGGTGCTGGCTCGGGCGCTGCTCGACTTGCTTCCTGAGAGGGTGTGGTCGAACCCGAACTACCGCTGGCTCGACCCGGCGACCAAGTCCGGGTCCATCCTGCGCGAGGCCGCCCGCCGTCTCATGGTTGGCCTCGCCGACTGGGAGCCGGACATTCAAGCCCGAGCTGAGCACATCCTGCGCAACATGCTGTTCGGCTGCGCCATCACTCAAGTGCACGGCGAAATGACCCGGCGATCGGTGTACGTGTCGAGGGACGCCACCAGCGATCACGCCGTCCTCCCGTTCGACACCCCCCAAGGGAACCTCCCCTTCGTCGCCGCCGAGCACGACTACCCGACCAACAACAAGGGACGTGCCACCGGTCCCTGCAAGGTCTGCGGCGCTCCACCCCGCCTCGAGCGCGGCGACACCCGAGAGAACTACGCCTACGCCTTCATCCACGGGGCGTACCCGACCGAGGAGCAGAAGGACATGCAGTTCAATGTCATCGTCGGCAACCCGCCGTACCAGTTGGGAACCGAAGGGTTCGGTTCGACGGCGTCGGCCATCTACCACCGGTTCGTCGAGCACGCCATCTCACTCGAGCCCAAGTACGTCGCCATGATCATCCCGTCTCGGTGGTTCACCGGCGGCAAGGGAGTCGACGCGTTCCGCTCCCGCATGATCGCCGACCGGCGGCTCAGTGCGATCGTCGACAACCCCAAGCTCTTCGACTGCTTCCCCGGCGTCGAGATCAAGGGCGGCATCAACTACTTCCTATGGGACCGCGATTACGACGGGGACTGCGAGTTCTCTACTCGCATCGACGGGCAGATCGTCTCCACGATGAAGCGCGACCTCCGCCACGGCGAAGGCGTGGTCATCCGCGACAACGGCGCCATGAGCATCATTGAGAAGGTGCGGGCGAAGACGTCCCGTTCCGTCGCTGAGGTGTGCAGCGTCCGGAAGCCGTTCGGCCTGAACATCTTCTCGAACTACCCGGGCAGCGTGCCGGAGCCGTTCGAGGGTGCCATCCCGCTCATCTACGCGAGCCACGTCGGCTACAGCCGTCCCGACCAGATCGAGCGCAACCACCAGTGGATCGAACGGTGGAAGGTGCTCCTCCCGATGGCTGGCGACGGGCACGGCCGTGAGGTGTCATACGTCCTCGGCGAGCCCATCGCCCTTGCGCCCGGATCAGCCTGCACCCAGACCTATCTCATCGCCGGGATGTTCGACACCAAGACCGAGACGAAGAACTACGCGCACTACCTGGCGACGAAGTTCGTGCGCTTCCTCGTGCTCCAGCGGAAGTCCACCCAGCACGTGACGCCCGATCGGTTCAAGTTCGTTCCGGTCCTCGACATGAAGCGCCGCTGGACCGACGCCGACCTCTACGAGCACTTCGGCCTCACCAAAGACGAGGCCGCCTACATCGAGTCGACCATCCACCCCAGAGACGTGATCCTGTCGCTCGACTCGGCCATCCCGGCTTCGCACCTGCCCGGCGGATCGAAGTATCGGGCCGCGGCCGAGCGTGCTGAGACCGAGGCGCCCGAGGCCGACGTCGACGACCTGGACGCAGGGGACGACGGGTGAGTCCGAAGGCCTCTGGGCGCATCTACGTCTACAGCGCCCCGGGCTACGACACGGGCTGGGTGCGCACCGTCGGCTCGACGACCATCGAGGGCCACGGGAAGCTGAAGGTCGGCTACACCGGCCGGCCCGACCCCCGGGTCCGGGTGAAGGAGCAGACCGGCACCGTCTACCCCGACGGCGACGGCATCGTCGTCCACCTCGACGAGCCCGCTGTACGGGCCGACGGCACGTTCTTCGACGACCACGACGTACACAAGGTCCTCGACGCCGCCGGCGTGCAGCGCTCCAGCGAGGTCGCCGAAGCGACCCTCGCCGAGGTCCGCGCCGCCATCACCGCCGTGCGCGCCGGCCGCCCCTACGACCCGGCCCGCACCGACGACTTCGACATGCGCCCCGAGCAGGCCGACGCCGTCGAGGTCACCGCCGCCTACTTCGCCGCCCACGCCGAGGACGCCCATCCGCCGCGGTTCTTATGGAACGCCAAGATGCGGTTCGGCAAGACCTTCGCCACCTACCAGCTCGCCCAGC
>JBBDRM010000098.1 GCA_040905475.1 Actinomycetota bacterium | reverse complement strand
GGCTCGCCGTGCGGGCGGTGGATTGCGCGCTGGAGTCGGCTCGTGCGGTGCGGCGGCTCGGCCTGCGGATCCGCGCCGGGGTGCACATGGGCGAGTGCGTGGTCACGCAGGAGAAGGTCCGCGGCGTCACCGTCCACATCGGCGCGCGGGTCGGCGCGAAGGCGCGCGGCGACGAGGTCCTCGTGTCGAGCACCGTGCGGGACATCCTCGCCGACGCGCGCCTGAAGTTCGCCGACCGCGGCGAGCAGACGCTGAAAGGCGTCGACGGGAAGTGGCGTCTCTACGCGGTCGAGCCCCGTGTCCGCGACAACGAGTCCGACCTTCCGCCGCTGCTCGAGACGGAGATAGCCGGGCCACCCAAACCCACATGGCAGAAGCCGCGCGCGCTCGCTGCGATCGCCACGGCGCTGGCGGTGCTGATCGGCGCGATCACGTTCGTGACGCTGCGCGGCGGCGGCCTTTCAGTCGTTCCCGCGGACTCCGTCGCGATGATCGACGCCGGGTCGGGAGACGTCATCTCGTCCATGCCCGTCCAACGGCGTCCCGTCGGCATCGTCGCGGCGCCCGACGGCATCTGGGTGACGAACTCGATCGATCGAAGCGTCACGCACATCGCGACGAACGGCCGATCGAAAGACACGATCCCCGTCGGAAACGGCCCGATCGCCGTCGCGGCCGGCGGAGGGAACATCTGGGTCGCCAACGCCGACGGCCGCAGCGTGTCTCGCGTCGACCCGAAGACGGGCAAGGAGGTCGGCGAGCGGATCGAGGCCGGCAACGGTCTCTCGTCGATCGCGTACGGCTCGGGCGCCCTGTGGTTGTCGAACGCCGTCGACGGCACGGTCTGGCGCGTCGACCCGGCCACCGCGAAACGCACGGAGATCCCCGTCGTGTCGGGCCTCCGTGGCATCGTCGCGACGGACGACGTGGTCTGGGTCACGAGCGAGACGACGGGAACCGCCACGCGCCTGGATCCCAAGCAGGGCGTGATCGTGCGGGTCGTGAAGGTCGGCAACGGTCCGGGCGCGGTCGCTCTCGGCGGCGGATCGGTGTGGGTAGCGAATGCCTACGACGGCACGGTCTCGCGCGTCGATCCCGAGTCCGGCCGCGTCGCAACGACGATCCGCGTCGGACGAGGCCCGCGTGCCATCGCGACGACACGTGATCGAGTATTCGTCGCGAACGAGGAGAGCGGAACCGTCTCGATGATCGACATGGGATCCGGGCGGGTCATCCGTACCATCCGGACCGCCAATGCGCCGATGGGCCTCGCGGCGGCATCATCCGGCGACCGGGTCTGGGTGACGGTGCGGGGCGGCATCGCGCGGTACAAGGGCGGCACCCTCCGCGTCGGGACACGCGACGTCGCCCTGACGTTCGACCCCTCCGTCGGACCCAGCGACCTCGTGAGCTTCTTCATCGTCCCCAACATCTACGACGGTCTCACCGCGTACAAGCGCGTCGGCGGCCCGGAGGGAAGCCAGCTCGTCCCCAACTTGGTCGAGGAGATCCGGCCGCCGACGGATGAAGGTCTCACATACTCCTTCACCTTGCGGGCCGGATTGAAGTACTCGGACGGGAGCCCCGTCAGGGCTTCGGACGTCCGGGCGACGTTCGAGCGGATCTTGCGCCACGAAGGATGGTACGGCGGCGCCTTCCTCCGAGCGCTGAAAGGCTCAGACGCATGCGACGAGCAGCGATGCGATCTATCGGCCGGCGTCGTCGTCGACGACGCGTCCCGTACGGTCGTCTTCCACCTGCGCCGGTCGTACCCGGAGTTCCCCTACACGCTGGCCCTCCCGAAGATGGTCATCCTCCCGGCGAGCGCACCGCCGGACGACGCCGGCACCCAGCCGATCCCGGGGACGGGCCCCTACCGGATCACGAGCGGCGCCTTGATTCGCGGCCGAGGTGGTGACATCACGGGCGGCTCGATGGTTCTCGAGCGGAACCCGCACTTCCGATCCCGAGGCCTCTCGCAACCCGACGCGTATCCCGATCGGATCGAGGTCACGTTGGGCGGCGAGCGCACCGATCACATAGACGCGGTGAAGGCCGGCAAGGAGGATTACACCCCAGACGTTCCCTTTTCGGGGATCTCGATCGCCGAGCTCGCAGCCGGATATCCGAGCCAGATCCGAGCCGTCGAGCACCCGACAACTTCCTTTGCACTGTTGAACCTGAACGTCGCGCCGTTCAACGACGTGCGCGCTCGCCGAGCGTTGAACTACGCGCTCGATCGCCGTGCCGTCGCAAGAGATCTGGGCGCGCCGTTGAACGCGGCGATAACCTGCCAGCTGCTTCCCGAGAACATGATCGGGTACGCGCCGCATTGCCCGTACACGCTGAACCCCAACCCTTCGGGCGTCTGGACCGCGCCGGATATCGCCATCGGCGCCCGCCTCGTCGAGCGGTCGGGCACGAAGGGCCAACGGGTCATCGTCTGGATCGAAGAGGCCGGGACGACCGGAGCGATACGACGTCGGCGCGTCGCGCCGCACGTCGTCACCGCGCTGAAGGCCATCGGATACCGCGCCGAGATAAGGGAGGTGCCCGGCGGCAATGAAGGCTACTTCAGCCACTTCGCGGACCCGGAAAACACGCTTCAAGTCATGCTCACCGGCTGGCAGAGCGAATACCCTGGGCCGGCCAACTTCTTCCTGCCGTTGACGACATGCGATGAAACCATTGACCTGTTCGGCAGCGGCCCCGCGATCGCCACGCACTATTGCTCTCCCGACGTCGACAAGCTCTTGCTCCAAGCGTTCGATCTGCAGGAGCGAGACCCTGCGGCATCGGCCAAGGTGTGGGCTCAGTTGGATCGGGTGATCACGGACGCGGCGCCGTTCGTCAACATCGCCAACATCCGCAACGTGCTGTTCACATCGCCTCGGGTCGGCAACGTACAGGGCCACACGACTTACGGCGTGCTGTTGTCCCAGATGTGGGTCGTCGAGGAGCGGACCCCGAGCCCGTCGTAGCTTTGGACGCGAGCGGGGACCAGCGCCCGGCATGGCTGCCCCGGGGACCTCTTGCGACGTGCGCGACGGGTGGTCATGAGGCGAGCCACCATATACGTGCGATGCCAGCATCCTTGCAACGGGCCTCGGGCTTGGCCGAGACTGTTGCGCGATGGAGGGGGATGAAGCGCCCCGCGGCGAGGAGCTGACCGAAGGCCTCGCCGACCCACGCGCGCCCTGGGAAGAGCTCGTCGAGGATCCCGCGGCTCCGCGGGCCATGCTCGCGGTCATGTTCACCGACATCGTGGGGTCGACCGAGCTGGCGACGGCGCTCGGCGACAAACGCTGGCGTGAGCTGCTCGAGCAGCACGACGCAGCCATCCGCACGCAGATAGCTCGCTTCGACGGCCGCGAGGTCGACACGGCCGGCGACGCCTTCTTCGCGACGTTCGGGCTCGCGGTCCGAGCCGTCGACTGCGCGCTGGAGTCGGCTCGTGCGGTGCGGCGACTCGGCCTGCGGATCCGGGCGGGCATCCACATGGGCGAATGCGTCGTCACGCAGGAGAAGGTTCGAGGCGTCACCGTGCACATCGGCGCGCGCGTCGGTGCGAAGGCGCGCGGCGACGAGGTGCTGGTGTCGAGCACGGTGCGCGACATCCTCGCCGGCGCAGGGCTGAAGTTCGCCGACCGCGGCGAGCAGACGTTGAAGGGTGTGGACGGCAAGTGGCGCCTCTACGCGGTCGAGCCACGCGTCCGCGACAACGAGGCCGATCTGCCGCCGCTGCTTGAGACGGAGATCGCCGGGCCGCCGAAGCCGGCGTGGCAGAAGCCTCGCGTGCTCGCGGCGATCGTGACGGCGCTGGCGGTTCTGATCGGGGCGATCGCGTTCGCGACCTTCCGCGGCGGCGGCTTGTCCTCCGTTCCCGCGGATTCCGTGGCGGCCATCGCCGCATCGTCTGGCGACGTCGAGTCGTCCGTCACCGTCCGACGACGTCCGGTCGGGCTTGTCGCGGCACCCGACGGAGTTTGGGTGGCGAACTCGATCGACCGAAGCGTGACCCACATCGGCAAGGACGGACGGATCGAGACCATCCCGGTTGGGCCCGGCCCCATCGCCGTCGCATCGGGCACGGTTGGACGCGGCGAGCCGTTCATCTGGGTGGCGAACGCCGACGGACGGAACGTCTCGCGCGTCAGCCCCAGGACCGGCGCCACCGTCGGCGCGCCGATCCAGGCGGGGAACGGTCTTTCAGGGATCGGGTTCGGCTCCGGCACCTTGTGGTTGACGAACTCCGTCGAGGGAACGGTGTGGCGGGTCGATCCCACGACTGGGAAGCGAACCCAGGAGATCCCGGTCGGCCCCGGCCTTCGCGGCATCGCGGTGACCGATACCGCGGTGTGGGTGACGAGCGAGACCGCCGGCACCGTGACGCAGATCGACCCGAAGTCCGGCAACGTGATCAAGGTTGTGGAGGTCGGCAACGGCCCCGGCGCGGTCGCGGTCGGCGAGGGGTCCGTGTGGGTCGCGAACGCGTACGACGGCACGGTTTCCCGCATCGATCAACGGACACGCGAAGTCGTGGGGACGATCCGCGTCGGCCGCGGGCCGCGCTCGATCGCCGTCGCTCGCGGCAGCGTGTTCGTCGCGAACGAGGCCGGTGAAAGTGTGACGATGATCGACGCCAAGAGCGGTGAGGTTCGCCGAGAGATCGGTTTGACGAACGCGCCGATGGGCCTCGCGGCCGACGGCGATCGCGTCTGGGTCTCGGTGCGCGGCGGGATCGCTCGGTATCGCGGCGGAACCCTCCGGATCGGAACGGCCGACGCGATGAACTCGTTCGACCCAACGTTCGTCTCTACCGCCTTGAGTTTCGCCGTGGCGGTTGTGCTCTATGACGGGCTCACGTCCTTCAAGCGCGTCGGCGGTCCGGAGGGCAATCAGCTCGTGCCGAACCTGGTCGAAGAGCTGCGTCGGCCGACCGACAATGGCACCACCTACTCGTACACGCTGCGGGAAGGTCTGAAGTATTCGGATGGCAGTGCCGTAAAGGCGTCGGACGTCCGGTCGTCCTTCGAGCGCATCATCCGCAACGAACAGTACGGCGGGGCGTTCCTCGACGTGCTCAAGGGGGCAGACGCATGTACGCCATCGGGGTGCGACCTGTCCGCGGGCATCGTCACGAACGACGACGCCAGGACGATCGCTTTCCATCTGGTCCGTTCGTACCCGGAGTTCCCGTACACGCTGGGCCTGCCGAGCCTCAGCATCCTGCCGGCCACCGCGCCGGCTGAGGACGGCGGCGCGACGCCGATCCCGGGCACCGGTCCGTACCGCATCGCCAAAGGCGAACTCAAGCTCGGTAAGGAAGGGTTCGCGGAGAGCGGAACCCTCACGCTCGAGCGCAACCCGCATTTCGTCGCACGCGGCCTTGCCCAACCCGATGCGTACGCCGACCGGATAGAGATCACCATGGGCGGGGACCCGGAGCAGTACCTCGAAGGGGTTAAGGACGGGCGCTACGACCTCACGCCGGACCTCCAGATCCCAACGGCGCTGGACCAGACCGACGAGATCGCGGCGGAGTTCCCGAGTCAGCTCCACGTCATCGACGTGCCCTCGACGCTGTTCGTGATGCTGAACCCGACCACGCCGCCGTTCGACAAAGTGGAGGTGCGCAGGGCGCTGAACTTCGCGGTCGACCGTCGAGCCATGATCGGGGACCGTACGTCCACCCTCGAGGTCAGCTGTCAACTGCTCCCGGAGAACATGATCGGCTACAAGCCGCACTGCCCCTACACGAAGAACCCGAGCGAGTCGGGCGTTTGGACCGCTCCCGACCTCGAGACCGCGCGACGCTTGGTCGATCAGTCGGGGACGAAGGGCCAGCGGGTGACGGTTTGGCTCATGGCCGGGGATTCGCCTCCGGCACAGGCCCGTCGTCGGAACGCCCCCGTCATAGTGGATGCGCTGCGCAAGATCGGCTATCGCGCTGACGCCCAAGTGATCCCCGGCGATGAAGAGGGATACTTCGAGGAGCTCGAGGCGGGCTTGGCCTCGAAGAGACAGATCTTGCTCGCCGGATGGATCACCGACTATCCCGGACCGGCGAACTACTTCCTGCCGATCACGACGTGCAACGACACGCTCGAGGGCCTGGCGCAGACGGATCTCACCTTCACGCATTACTGCGACCCGACGCGGGAGCTCGACCGCCTCATCCTGCAAGCGATCGACGTGCAGACGGACGATCCGGCGGCCGCCGCGAAGATCTGGGCCCAGGTCGACCAGAAGGTCACCGACGCGGCCCCGTTGGTCAATTGGGCCAACATCCGGAATCCCTACTTCGTCTCGAAGCGAGTGGGGAACGTGCAAGGACATCCGACGTACCTCGTACTCCTGTCGCAGATGTGGGTAGTGGACGAGGGCTCACCGTCTCCGACTCCGGGCGGCTGACCACTACTTGATCGCGACCGGGTTCACCGGGCCCCCGAGCCCGCCCCCGAACGGCTCCGGCGACGCGGTGAGCAGGAACTCGTAGACGCCGTCGGACGCGCAGTCCTCGGCGAGCGATTCGAGGTCGAAGTTCTGCCCGAGCGTCAGGCCCATCTCCACGATGCACAGCAGGTGCAGCGGGTGCCCGAGCACCTTCAGGAGGTCTTTGCTCTCGCGCGGCCACACCTCGAACCCCGAGGTGTCGACCGCCACGGCCGCGACGTCGTGGTCGCGGAACCACGCGGCGCTCGCGATGCCCGGCCCGGCGATCCCTTGGAAGATCCCGGCGTACGACTCCTTGTCGCCTTCCTTCAGCCACCGCATCGCCCCGGTTCGGATCAACACGGCGTCGCCGGGCTCGACGGCCAGGCCGGTGACCTTCGAAGCCGCGTCGAGGTCGTCCGGCGAGATCACGGTTCCGCCGGCGAGACTGTCGACGCCCTTCAGCCGGGCCACGTCGAGCAGCACTCCTCGGGTGACGATCGAGCCGACCTTGTCGATCCCGAGCACATGAGCCCCGCGTTCGTCGATGGAGGTCGTCGGGTGCCCGTTGTAGAGCCGCCCCCCGTACTCGACGTGGCCGAGCGCGCTCCAGTGCGTCGCGGACTTGAGGTTCAGCGTGTACTCGTTCGTGTTCACGTGCGCCGAGTCGGGGTCCTTCGTGAAGGGGTCGTGCAGCTCGAACCGGTGCTGTTTCGGATTTTTCCGGCCCGGCGGGATGTTGCCGAGCATCGGCCCGTCCTCGGACATCGGGATCGCGAGCGAGAAGCGCTTCCCGGTCTTGACGCACGCCGCCGCGCGTCGCACGACCTCGTCGGTGATCAGGTTGAGCGTGCCGATCTCATCGTCGTCGCCCCAGCGGCCCCAGTTGTTGATCTTCTCGGCGAGCGCGCGGAAGTCGTCGGGGATCGCCATGCGGCGAAGTTTACGCGTGCGCCTGAGCGGCTTTGCTCAGCTCGGCGAACGACTCGGTGATGTGCCCGGCGATGCCCCAGACGTCGACGATCTCGCGACAGCCGATCAGCCCGAAGTACAGCTGGTCCATGTACGAGAGCACGGTGATGTTCAGGCCGGCGCCGTCGAAGATCGGGCCGAGCGGATACATCGCGACCAGCTTCGCGCCGGCGAAGTAGAGCGGGAACGCCGGGCCCGGCACGTTCGAGATCACGAGGTTGTGCACCACCGCGTGCCGGTCGGCCAACTTCAACCCGGTGTAGAACCGCGCCGCCAGCGAGAACGTCAAGGGCGCCGCGAGCTCGCCCCACTTCGTGAGCATGTCCGCACCGATCGCCTTGTGCTCTTCCTTGGCGCCTCGGTTGGCTTCCGCGATCTGCTTCAGCCGCTCGACCGGGTCGTCGACGTCGGTCGCGAGCGTCGAGAACATCGCCGACACGCGGTTCGAGCCGACATCGCCTTCCTCTTCTCCAGTCCGCACCGAAACGGGAACAGCGGCGAGGAGCGAACGGTCGGGCATCTCATCACGGGACTCCAGGTAACGGCGCAGCGCGCCGGCAACGATCGCGAGGACCACGTCGTTGACGGTGGTTCCGAACTCGCGCTTGATCGCCTTCACGTCGTCGAGCGGGACATGTGTGAACGCCGTCCGCCGGTGCGGCGTGATCGTGGCGTTGAACGAGGTACGAGGCGCACGTAGCGGCGTCGGCATGCCCGGGCCTTCCGTGCGGCGGCGCGCGGCGATGAACCCGCCGACGGACTTCAGCGTGGCCGGGACGACGCGCACCCAATTGAGGGGACGCTGCGCCCGCGCGATCAGCGCGCGGCCCAGAAGCTCGAGGTCGGTCGGCCTCCGGTCGGGCTTCCAGTCCGCGTCGACCCCCGGGCGTTCGGTTCCCTGGGGCTCCAAGTCGAAGAAATGCACCATGAAGTTCGCGCCGGACACGCCGTCGATCGTGCAGTGGTGCATCTTCGCGACGGCGGCGGTGTAGCCGTTCTCGAGACCTTCGACGATCCAGACCTCCCACAGCGGGCGGGTGCGGTCGAGAGGCCGCGACGCGATGTCCCCGACGATCTCCGAAAGCTGCTCCTCGGAGCCCGGCGACGGGCATCCGATCCGACGGACGTGGTAGTCGAGGTCGAAGTCGTTGTCCTCGACCCACACCGGATGATCCAGGTTCAGCGGGGTGGGGACGAGCTTCCGGCGCAGCGGCTTCGCGAGGTGCAGCCGGCTCCGGATCATCTCTTTGACGTGGTCGAACGAGTAGCCGCCGGGCACGGTGGAGGGGTCGAAGACGATCGCCGCGACGACGTGCATGTGCATGTTCGGGGTTTCGAAGTACAGGAAGGAGGCGTCGATCCCGCTCATCCGCTCCATGGGTTCCCTCCGGTCGGCGGTCGCCGGAAACCGTCCGGTTCGACCGCGACCAGAGTGCTTGGCAAACTAGCGACATGTCAAAGCCGTTCCTGATCTCTTCGATCGTATTCGCGGCCCTCACGCTCAACGCGCTGCGGCCGGTGCCGTTCTCGATGTTCAGCTTCTTCTCGAGCTGGCTGACCAAGGAGCTGTCGCCCCACCTGCTCATCGCCAACATCGCGTTCACCACTTGGCTCCTGAGCTCCCAGAAGATCGCGGGAACGGCGGGCTGGGTGGCCCTCGGGCTCAACGCGTTCACGATGGCAGGGCTGCTCTGGCTGATCGTCGAGTCGGTCCGGGTGAAGGGCGTGACCGAGCGCGCGCTCCGCGAGGGCCTGGGCGAGGACTACGCGACGCGGATCCTGCCGCACAAGGCCGCCAACTACGACCTCAAGGCTCCGTGGCGGCAGGTGCTGCTCCCCTTCTACATGCACCACCCCGACGTGGAGCGGACCCGCAACATCCCCTACGGCCCGGTGAAGCGGCGGAACCTGCTCGACGTCTACCGCCACAAGGAGCACCCGACGGGCGCGCCGGTGCTGCTGTTCGTCCACGGTGGCGCGTGGACGATCGGGAACAAGGATCAGCAGGGGAAGCCGCTCATGCTCCACTTCGCGTCCCGCGGGTGGGTGTGCTTCGCACCGAACTACCGCATGGCGCCGCGCTCCCCGTGGCCGGCGCACATCGAGGACGTCAAGAAGGCGATCGCGTGGATACGGGAGCACGGCCCCGAGCACGGCGCCGATCCGAACTTCATCCTCATCACCGGCGGCTCAGCGGGCGGGCACCTTGCGGCGCTCGCGGCCACGTCGCCGAACGACCCGGCGTTCCAGCCGGGGTTCGAAGACGCCGACACGACCCTGCAGGCCGCGGTGCCGCACTACGGGATCTACGACATGACCGACCGCTCGAACGTGAACACCCGCGGCCGGCTCAAGATGCTCGAGCGCGTCGTGTTCAAGAAGAAGTACAAGGACGATCCCGAGATCTTCCGGCAGGCATCGCCGATCCACCGCGCCGGGCCGGATGCACCGCCCTTCCTCGTGATCCACGGAGCCCACGACAACCTCGCCCCGGTGAAGGAAGCGCGTCGCTTCGTCGCGAGGCTCCGCGAGGTCTCGGGCGATCCCGTGGTGTACGCGGAGCTTCCCGGCACGCAGCATGCCTTCGACGTGTTCCCGTCGATCCGCACGGCGCACGTCGTCCGTGCCGTCGAGCGCTTCGCCGACTACGCGTACAGCGCCTGGCTCTCAGAGCGGGAGCAGCTCCCGATCGAACCGACGCGGCGTTGATGGCCTACGAAGAGGGCCTCGCCGAGCGGGTGCGCGACGCACTGGCGTCGCGGGAGGTGCGCGAGCAGAAGATGTTCGGCGGCATCGCGTTCATGATCGACGGGAAGATGGCATGCGGCGTCCACGGCGACAGCCTGATCGTCCGTGTCCCGGCCGAAGAGCACGACAAGGCGGTGAAAGAGCCAGGCGCGCGGACGATGGACATCACGAGCCGCCCGATGAAGGGCTTCCTCTTCGTCGGGCCGGCCGGGATCAAGACGACGGCCTCGCTCGAGAGATGGGTCGAGCGCTCCACCGACTTCGTCGCGACGCTCCCGGCGAAGAAGAAGCGCTAGCAGGCGGTTGTTACGCGGAGCGCCTCGCAAACGGCGTGGAGCTTCTCCGGCCCGAGTCGCGTGATCATCTGCGCGCACAAGCTCTTCCGAATGAGCGAGATATTGTCCAACGACACGACGCATGCCTGCGGCATCCCATCGTCTTCGTCGAGCAGGACCTCGGTTGGGATGCCGCGGATCGTTCGAGTCGTGGGTGCAGCGAGGAGTTGATTCAGAACCGGGATAGCTTCGCTGCGAGTGAGGATCAGGAAGGGACGACGTTCCTCATCGGGATGCTCGTACCACCAGACCTCGCCGCGCGCTACCACGGCGTATGCCCCTCCGCCCGCTCCTCCGCGCTCAGCCGTTGAAGCAGTTCGCGGGTTGAGACGTCGCCATGGGCTTCCAGGTCGCCCCATTCGTCGGGCGTCGCGGGCGGTATCCGCGTATACCCCTCGACGATCTCCCGCGCGATCGCTGCTTGGGAGGCGTCCGCCAGATAGGCGGTCAGCGCCTCACGAATGACCGCCGAACGCGAGATGCCACGCCGCGTGGCTTCGGCATCAAGAAGTTCCCGTAGCTCATACGTCAGCTGGACGATCGTCTCGGCCCGGGCCATATGCATAGCATAGGGCAATGGTTCATGCCGGACAAGCCGGAGGGGTTCGCTAACGCCGATCGGCCGGGGCGACGGCGAGTCCCATGGCCTCGAGATCCCAGGTCCCCGGTGTCACGCCTTGCTCACGCAGCAGGTGCTTCATCACCCGAAGGGTCGCGTTCTTGGGCAGCTCAGGAACCAGCTCGACGTAGCGCGGGATCGCGAAATACGGCAGGACTTCCTTGAAGAACTCGAAGAGCTCCTCGGGCGTGACCTCTTGGCCGGGCTCGACGACGACACACGCCTTGATGTCGTCCTCCGTCATCGGCGACGGCACGGCGAGCACCGCCGCCTCAACGATCTTGGGATGCCCGGCGATCGCGCGCTCGAGTTCCTGGCTCGAGACGTTCTCGCCGCGCCGCCTGAGCGCGTCCTTCCTGCGGTCGACGAACGTGATCCAATCTTTGTCGTCGGCGCGTCCGTAGTCGCCGGTGTGGTGCCAGAGGTTCCGCCACGTCTCGATCGTCGCCTCCGGCTTCCGCCAGTAGCCGAGGTAGAGCGCCTGCGGCACCTTCGCGCGCACGACGATCTCTCCGATCTCACCCACCGGTACCTCCAAGTCGTCGTCGTCGAAAAGCCGCACGTCGAGGTACGGGGCCGGCTTCCCGATCGAGCCGAGGTTCCGCTCGTCCGACAGCCGCGCGTACGTGATCGCGCCGCACTCGGTCTGCCCGTAGAGCTGGCTCAGCACGACCGCGCCGAACCGGTCGAGGAACTGCTGTTGCTGGTCCGGGGTGAACGGGATCATCAGCGCCGCGCGCAGCCGGTGGTCCTTGTCGCGCTCGGTCGCCGGCGCGCCGAGCATAGCCATCCCCATCGCGCCGACCCCGGTGAACACGCTGGCGCCGGTCTCGTGGAACCGGTCGAGGAGCCGCGTCACCGAGAAGATCGGGTCCACCCACGCGGTCAGGTGATGGACGAGAGCGCCCATCACGATCCCTTGCGCCCACGCGTGGAACAACGGGAGCGCGGTGAAAAGGACGTCGTCGGTCCGGTACTCGAGCATCTCGGAAGCGACCTTGGCGCCGTTCATGTACCAGCCGTGCGGGAGCATGCAGCCCTTCGGCATCCCGGTCGTGCCCGAGGTGTAGAGGATCGCCTGGAGGCTGGCGGAGCTCAGGTCCGGAGTCGGTGTCGGGGCGGTCGAGCTCTCCAGCCTTGACCACGGCACCACGTCGACATTCGCCGGGACGTCAGAGAGCTCGTCCATCGCGATCACGCGGCTTAGCGTTGGGAGCTGGTCGAGCAGCGGCGCGGCCGCTTCCCAGCCGGGCCCGTCGACGACCAGCGTTTCGGCCTCCGAGTCTTGGAGCTGGTAGCGCAAGAACTCGCCCTTCAAGAACACGTTGAGGGGAACCTCCACGGCTCCCGACTTGGCGCAGGCGAAGAAGATCTCGAGCATCTCGATACGGTTGGCGGAGATCACCGCGATGCGGTCGCCCGGCGCGACGCCGGCTTCGGAGAGCCCGGCGGCGAGACGATCGGTCCGCGCGTCGACCTCGCCGTAAGACAGGAGCGTCTGATCCGAGCCGAGGTAGGGCCGATCCGGGTGCTTGCGTGCGCGTTCGTTGAGCAGCTCGCCGATCACTCGCGCGTCCGTCGAACCGTCGGTTCGCGGCGCGGTGGGCTCCCGGCTGGCCATCGAAGCCGATTATCGCTTACCAGAAGGTTCAGCCGAAACGCTCGACCTCGAGCCCCTCCGATGTCGCGGCCTCCGCGAGCTCCTCATCGGCCGTGAGAAACGCAATACCCTCGTCTCGTGTTCGGCCTAGAACCACTGCCGACGCAAGGTGGATCGCGTCGCCGGCGCGGAGCGGATACGAGAAAAGCAAGCGGGTCGTCTCGCGAAGAACCGACTGCGTGAGTTGCACCTTCAGCACATTGCTGTAGTCGTGCTCCATCTCTGCGCGGAGTCGAGCGGCGGCGGTCGGACGCAGGTGCCGTAGGCGCAACTTCCGGGCCAGGGCCGACATCACTTCAGGCAGGAGCAGCACGGAGGCTGCGGGTTTAGACGCGCGGATCCGACGGCGCGCCGCGTCGGCTCCCGGCTCTCGGGAATCGAAGAGCTTGACGAACACGCTGCTGTCGACGTAGGCGACTACCATCCGCTTCGGCGCTCCTCGCGGATGATCTCAGATAGCGTCTTCCCCGAGAGGCGATGAGGGCGCGTTCGACCGATGGAGCCCCATCGTTCGGCCGGCTCGACGAGACCGTCGGCTTCGAGCCGCGCGACCCATTCGTCGAGCGAATCTCTCGGCCGAAGGCGACGGATGACGGCGACATCACGCCCGCGATCGGTGATGATCACATCCTCGCCGCGCCGAACTCGTGCCAGGAAATGGCTGAACCGATCACGCACTTCACGGATCCCAGCCCTCAACTATTCACCCTTCGTTTGTGGTCACATGTAGCCACAATCGTAAGGTAGCCTTCGGTCGATGTCCATCGGCGCGGACCTGCTCGAGAGGATCGGCGTGCTTGGTTGCGGAATCTGACGGACCGTCAGAAACTGGCCCCATGACCAAGAAGACGGCGGGTCCAGGTGAGCGGGTCGACGTGACCGGCCGGCCCCTGGCGCTGCGCGAGGTGGACCTCGAACGGCTGATGCAGCCGAAGGTGATCGCGGTGGTCGGCGCGTCGGATTCATCCGGCTCGCAGAGCGCGTTGAACTGGAAGATGATCCGAGGCTGGTCGGAGCCGCTCGGCCGCCGCGTGATCCCGGTGAACCCCAACCGCGAGACGTGCGACGGCGAGCGTTGCTACCCGTCGCTCGAAGCGGTCCCCGACGACGTCGACGTCGCGATCGTGCTGACCTCGAACGCCGCCGACGCCCTCCGTTCTGCGGTCGCGGCGGGGATCCCGTTCGTCGTGGTCTTCACCGCCGGCTTCGCCGAGACCGGTAAGGCGGGAGCGGCGAAGCAGCGAGAGCTCGAAGACCTCATCGCGTCGAGCGGGATCCACGTGCTCGGCCCCAACACGCCGCTGAACATGTTCCAGCCGTTCCGCGACGAGCTCCCCGGACGCAGGATCGGCCTCATCACTCAGTCGGGCCATCAGGGCCGGCCGATCTACCAGGCGCAGGAGAACGGGGTCGCGCTCGCCGGCTGGGCGCCGACCGGTAACGAGTCCGACCTCGAGTCGGCCGACTTCATCCGCGCGTTCGCCGACCGAGCCGACGTCGGCGCGATCGCTTGCTACCTCGAGGGCTTCAAGGACGGGCGGACCTTCATGCTCGCCGCCGACCACGCGGTGGAACGCGGCGTGCCGATCGTGATGATCAAGGTGGGGCGATCGGATCTCGGGCGGTCGTGGGCACAGTCACACTCGGGGCATCTCGCCGGCTCGGACGCCGTCACCGGCGCGGTGCTCGAGCAGTTCGGCGTGACGCGTGTCGACGGGCTCGACGAGCTGGCCGACGTGTCGGCGATGCTCGCGCGGAGCGAACCGCCGACGGGCGACGGCGTGGCGATCTACTCGATCTCCGGCGGAACGTGCTCGCACATGGCGGACTGGGCTGCGGCGGTGGGCTTGAAAGTTCCCGAGCTGACCAAGGAGACGCAGGCGAAGCTGCGCGAGTGGATCCCGGGGTTCCTGCGGGTGTCGAACCCGGTGGACTCGGGAGGGATCGCGACCGGCGACGAGCGCGGCCCGAAGATCCTCGACGCGATCCTCGGCGATCCGAACGTCGCCGTGCTGATCGCGCCGATCGCAGGGTCGTTCTCTCCGATCTCCGACAAGCTGGCGCGCGACCTGGTCGAAGCCGCTTCGAGGACCAACAAGCCGGTGTGCGTCATCTGGGGATCGCCGACGGCGCACGAAGAGGGCTACAAGGACGTCCTGCTGAAGTCGCAGCTTCCGGTGTTCCGCTCCGCGCGCAACTGCCTCACCGCCGTGAAGGCCTGGCTCGACTACCACGCGTTCCGCGAGCGGTATCGCTCGCCGTTCAAGAAGGTTCCCGCCGGAGAGTCGCCGGCGGCTCGCGACGTGCGCGGATTGCTCGCGCCGAGCGGCGCCCTGTCCGAACTCCGCTCGAAGCAGGTGCTCGCCGGGTACGGCATCCCGGTCACGCGGGACGAGCTGGTGAGCTTCTCGGCAGAAGCCGGGCGCGCGGCGAGCCGGATCGGGTTCCCGGTCGTGATGAAGGCCTCGGGGTCGACGCTGCTCCACAAGTCCGATCGCGGCCTGGTGCGCGTCGGGATCACCTCCGAGCTCCAAGCGCGCGAGGCGTATTCGGCGCTGATGGACGCCGCGCCCGAAGCCGAAGGGGTTCTGGTGTGCGAGCAACTCTCCGGCGGCGTCGAGACCGTGGTCGGCGTCGTGCAGGACGAGCTCTTCGGGCCTGCGGTGATGTTCGGGCTCGGCGGCGTCGCGGTCGAGGTGTTCCGCGACGTCACCTTCCGCGTCCCGCCGTTCGGCAAGGACGAAGCCAAACGGATGATCCAGCAGATCCGCGCCGCTCCCCTCCTGAAGGGCGTCCGCGGCCGGCCGAAGGCGAACCTGAACGCGATCGTCGACGTGATCATGAAGGTGCAGCGCCTGGCGATGGATCTCTCCGATGACATCGCCGAGCTCGACATCAACCCGCTCGTCGCCCTCTCCGACCGCGCGGTCGCGCTCGACGCACTCGTCGTGGCACGCTAACCGGATGGGCATCCCCGAACCACCGCCGCTCGGCTCCTCGGCGCTCCCGGAGGGCACGTTCAAAGACACGCTCGTCGCCGTCACCGGCGGCGGGACCGGGCTCGGCAAGGCGATCGCGGTCGAGTTCGCACGGCTCGGCGCGACGGTCGCGATCCTCGGTCGCAGCCCCGAGCACCTCGAGGCCGGCAGGAAAGCGATCGAGGAAGCCGGCGGCGGCGCGGTCACCGAGGAGTGCGACATCCGCGATCCCGAGAAGGTCGCGCTCGCGTTCGAGGCGTTGCAGCTCGCCGCGGGCCTTCCCGACGTGCTCGTGAACAACGCCGCCGGGAACTTCCCGGTGCCGGCGGAAGACCTCTCGCCGAACGGCTGGCGCGCGGTCACACAGATCGTGCTCGACGGGACGTTCTTCTGCTCGCGCGAGTTCGGACGGCGGCACATCGCCGCCGGCACCGGGGGCGCGATCGTCAACATCGGCGCGGCGTACTCGTGGACGGGCGGGCCCGGCTTCGTGCACTCGGCCGCCGCGAAGGCCGGCGTGAAGAACATGACCGAGACGCTCGCGGTCGAGTGGGGCCCCTACGGGATCCGCGTGAACAACCTCGTGCCGGGCTTGTTCCCGCACGAGGACGAGGCGGCGCACATCCTCGCGACGCCCGGGCGCGGGCAAGCGGAAGACGCACGGGTGCCGGCGATGCGCACAGGTCGAACGCGCGAGCTCGGCTGGGCGGCCACCTTCCTGGCCTCTCCGTACGCCGTCTATATCTCCGGCGCGACGCTCACGGTCGACGGCGCGAACTGGCAGCGCCGCTCGATGGTGATGCCTGAGTTCCACCCGATCAGGGAACAGATGGGGAAGGAACCCTTCACCCTGTAGACGAATCAACTTCAGTGAGATGCGCCGATCCCTCATTGCCTGCTCGTTCGTCGCGTTCGTCCTCTTCTTGGGCGCGGGCGCGTTCGCTGCAGCGAACGACACCGACCCGCCGCCGCCGACGTATCCGATCGACAACGTTCTGAACGCGACCCAGAACACCCAGCGGTCGGTCCTGGACGCCGATATCGGCCGGTACAACTTCGAGGCCGGCGTATACGGCGTCGCGCGTCGCGCCGTTCAGCGGTACCCGGAGCACTACCTGACCGCCGGGATCGACATCCCGCGCGAGTTGCAGGTCGCGATCGATTCGCTGGCCCACATGCGTCCCGACCTCCCCTACTCGCACTGGGGCGATGCAGGGCATCCCGCCTTGATGCCGGACTGGGATCACGACGGCGTCTTCGGCGACGGGGGCGGTACGAGCTTGAACGACCGCGGAGATTTCGACGCCGACACCGACGACGTCGCCGACACCGCCTACTACCGGATCCCGTGCTACACGCCGGACGACGAATGGGAGATCCACTACACCTACATCTCTGGGATGTGCGACGTGAACGACGCCGCTGCCGAGCCATATCGGATCGGCGTCGCGCACGAGCTCAAGATCATCAACGCGCGCGGCCTGCTCCTCGACGCCACGCTTTGGCTGCCGGCTGCGGCGTTCACCGGCTCCGCGTGCCCTGCGTACGCCTCGGCCGCGTACGCCGACGCTGCGGCGTGGGCCGGATGCGTTACACCCGCCAACATGATCTCGAGCGAGTCATTCCCCGGAATCGTTTTCGCCAACGGCCTCGCCTCGCGTCAGGAGCACTACCACTGGTTCCTCGAGCGCATGGTCGACGAGGGCTACGTCATCCTCAACTACGACCCTGCCGGGCAGGGCGCGTCGGAAGGAAGCTTCCTCGACACGCTGGGGATCACCGACGCCGAGCGCGCGGACCCCCAGTTCGCCGGAGCGGTGCGCGATGTCCAGGACGCTGTGCGGTGGTTCGTCGGGGACCCGATCACCGCGGTGATCGACAACGGTCCGCGGCTCGTGCCACGCGCCGATCCCGCGGCCAACGTCGCCAACCCCGCATCCGGGGTGCTCGACGTCGCGAGGGTTTCGCTCGCCGGGAACTCGATGGGAGCGATCTCGATCCTGGCGTATCTCGACTCCCTCGGGTCCGGTGGGGTTGGGGCCGACGGGAGACCGCTCCCCACCGTCGTCGCGGCCGTCTCGCTGTCCGGAGCGCGACCGACGCACGCGGTCGTGCCGATCCAGTTCCAGACGTCGGACGGCGACGGCTCACCGCTGCTCGTCGCGCCCAAGGTCGCCGGCGTCGAGCTCGGGCAAGGGGGTTCCGGCATCGGCTACGAGTTGATCAAGGCGCGCTACGACCAGCTGCGCGCGACCTCCGAACCGGCGCCGCTGTCGCTCGTCGTTCTCGAGAGCGGCGCGCACACCGACCACGTGAATGTGCCGTTCGTACCTCGAACCTTCTGGGGCAACGCGCTGGCAGCGGACTACGCCGCCGACTGGCTCAACTGTCACGTGCTCGGCGACGCGGCGGCCTGCGCGGGCGCCGTCTCGGCGCGCCCGCACTTGTCGCGCATCTACGCGTCCGAGGTGGACCCGGACGGACCCGACGGCCCGTCGGCGAGCCGCTGCATCACGATCCCCGACGCGTGGTCGCTCAACCAGGGCCCGCAAGACATCATCGCCGGGGTCTCCGGCTCGCCCGCGTACGACTGCACGCCGTAACCTGTCGGCGTGATCGACCCCTTCGCGCCGCAAGCCCTCGAGGATCCGTACGAGCTGTACGGCGCGCTGCGCGACGGTGAGCCCGTCCATCAGATCGCCGAGTCCGAGCTCTGGATGATCAGCCGATACGCCGACCTCGTCGAGGCCGCGGCGAAACCCGAGGTGTTCTCGAGCCACATCTCCGCCGTGATCTACGCGGGACAAGGTCCCACACCGGCCGTGCTCCAGGCCGACCCCGACGCGATCGGAGCCGTCGACGTGCTCGCGACCGCCGACCCGCCGGACCACACCTCCCAGCGCAAGTTGATGAACCGCACGTTCCGTCATGACAGGATCGTCGAGCTCGAGCGGGTCGCGCGCGAGTTCATCGAGTCGCCGCTCGACGACGCGCTGACGAGCGGCGGGGTCGAGTGGATGAGCGCCGCGGCCGTCCCGCTGCCGGTGACGATCATCGCCAACGTGCTCGGGATGCCGTCGAATGATCTCGAGGACCTGCGGCGCTGGGCCGACGCCGGCGTGGACCTGCTCTCCGGCGTCGCGTCGCTGGAACGCATGATGGAGTGCTGGCAGGAGATGACCGCGTTCCTCGCATACCTCCGCGACCGGCTCGCCGCGCCCGAGCCCGGCAGCGTTACGGCGGAGATCGCCGACGCCGTCGAGCGCGACGACCTGAACGAACGCGAAGGCGTCTCGCTGCTCCTTCAGCTCGTGATCGCCGGCAGCGAGTCGACGGCCAGCCTGATCGGGAGCGCGACGCTGATGCTCGCCGAGGACCCAGCGCTCCAGAAACAGCTTCGTGAAGCGCCGGAGCGCATCCCGGTGTTCATCGAGGAGGCCTTGCGGCTCGAGTCCCCTTTCCGAGGCCACTTCCGCATTACGACCCAAGAGACGTCGATCGGCGGCGTCACCTTGCCGAAGGGCGCCCGGGTGATGTTGATGTGGGGCTCGGCGAATCGCGATCCATCGGCCTTCCCCGAGCCGGATCTACTGGACTTGGATCGCAGCCATCCCAAAGCGCACGTCGGGTTCGGCTCGGGCATCCACTTCTGCCTCGGGGCACCGCTCGCTCGCATGGAGACGCGCGTGGTGTTGGAGCGTCTGCTCGCGAGAACCTCTGAGTTCCGTGCCGCCGAGCAGACGAGCGGACCGCGATACGTTCCGAGCCTGTTCGTGCGACGCTTGTCGCTGCTAAACCTTTCCGTCGTGCCTCAGTCGTAACACGCCGCGCTCCGCCCGCCTGATCAGCGAGCCCAGAACACGTGGACGGTTATCCACTGACCATCACGCGCGCCCTGACACGGCGGCTTGTTCGGGTTCTTGTCGCAGTTCGGCCCGCCGCTGCCGCCGCCGCCGCCGCTTCCACCGTCGTCGTGTGCGTAGATCGCGTTCAGCTCCTGCGCGTCGTGCTGGTTGGGAGCGGCGTTCTGCGCCATGTTGTCGGTGTAGTCCATGCACGTGCCCTGATCAGGGTTGTTGAAGTCCTCGTCGACGTGCCCGAGCCCCCAGATATGGCCGAGCTCCTGGCAGACCACATAATCCCACTCCGCGGCGTTGTAGGAGTTGTAGTACAGCGTGTTCAAGGTCACGCGGCCGGATGTGATGTGGGATCCAGAAACCTGGATCTGCGCGAGGCCGATCCATTGGGCGGAGCCGCGCTTCGCGAGCACCTCCACGGGTCCGCTCGAGGCCGAAACCGGCTGCATCGGAGTGTTCAGCGCCGCCCATTCGTCGACCGCTGCGGGCACCTCGAACCTCCCCAACGGATCGCCGCCGGCGGTCTTGTCGACGACTGCGGGAGAGCGATCGCCTACCCCGGCCCAGTGGTAGCCGTTCCACGAATGGTCTGCGGCAGCCGGCATCGCCGCCACCGCGACCATCGACAGGGCAATGACGGCAACAGCGATCCCTCGTCTGATCATGTCCAACCTCTCCCACGGACGGAGTTACGATTCACCGACAGTTTGCGGGCTAACCGACGTCATATCAATCCCTTGGAATGAAACATCTGGCTCTGCCCGCGCGACGTTCATGACAAATCGGTAGGACGCACAGAACCGGGAGATGACGCCCAACTGCGACTGTCCGATCGTGAGGAGCCGGGCCGCTATCGCCCGCGGAACTTCGGCTCGCGGCTTTCGGCGCGGGCCGCCTTGAGCTCCTTGTAGTCCTCGGAGGCGAAGAGCACCGTCTGGCCGAGCATCTCTTCGTGCATCGAGCGCTCGATCTCGGGCGTCGCGAGCGACGAAAGGATCGCGCGCGAGAACTTCACCGCGAGCGGCGCCCGCTTGGCGATCTCGTGCGCGAGGGCGAGCGCCTCCACATCGAGCTGATCGGGCTCTACGACGCGCGAAACGATGCCGTGCTGGAGCGCCTCGGCCGCGTCGATGACCCGGCCGGTCAACGCCATGTCGGCGGCGAATCCGTGCCCGGCCATCTGGAAGAGCCGGGCCGTACCGCCCGAGTCTGGGATCACGCCGTGTCCTACCTCCGGCAACGCCATGCGCGTGTCGGTAGCGGCTATCCGCAGATCGCAGAGCAGTGCGCGCTCGAACGATCCGCCCAGCGCCCAGCCTTTCAGGGCGACGACGATCGGCACCGGCATCGTCCAGAGCGATCTCGTCCTGATGTGGCCGGCCTCGATGAACTCGAGGTCGCTCTCCCCCCCCGCACGCATGCCGAGCTCTTTGGTGTCGCGGCCCGAGGAGAACGACTTCCCTTCTCCGCGCCACAGGACGCAACGCACGTCGGTCCGGTCGCGCACCTCGGCGAGCACCTCGAAGAAACGAAGGTCCATCTCGTCGTTAAACGCGTTGTGGCGGTCGGGCCTGTTCATGGTCACGACCGCAACCGGACCGTCGAACGTGAGGAGAACGGTCTCGGACGGGCTCACGATCCGTATCGCTTGCGCAGGTCCTGCTTCAGCACCTTGCCGGAGGGGTTCCGCGGCAGAGCGTCCACGATCTCGAGCTGCTCGGGGATCGCCTGACGCCGCAGCCCCTTCTCCTTCAGGAACGCGCCCATCTCGTCGAAGCCGAGCGGATCGCCGGCGTCCTTCAGGGCGACGACCGCTACCGCCCGCTCGCCGCTCGACGGGTCGGGCACGCCGATCACCGCCGCGTCGGCCACCTTCGGGTGGGTGAAGAGCAGATCCTCGACCTCCTTCGCGCTGATGTTCTCGCCCTTGCGG
The DNA here is from genome assembly GCA_040905475.1 of Actinomycetota bacterium. Classification (NCBI taxonomy): domain Bacteria; kingdom Bacillati; phylum Actinomycetota; species Actinomycetota bacterium. Next base: position 5,142 of record JBBDRM010000098.1, on the reverse strand, counting down.
ATGATGATGTCCTTCAGGCGGCCGGTGATCGTCACGTTTCCCTCGGCGTCGATACGGCCCAGGTCGCCGGTGCGGAACCACCCCTCGTCGTCGAAGGCGTCCGCGTCCAAGGACGAATCCAGGTACCCCTTCATCATCTGCGGCGCCTTCGCGCGGATCTCTCCCTCCTCGCCGATGCCGGCGACCTTGCCCTCGAGCGTCACCGCGCGAAGCTCGACGCCGGGCATCGCCGAGCCCTCGGTGTTGGCGAGCGCCGCGTCCGGGTCGTCGAACCGGGCCATCGTGAGGATGGGCGACTCCGTGAGCCCGTATCCGGAGACGATGCCCGCGCCGCCGAGCTCCTTCTTGAGGTCGTAGTGCAGCTGCGGCGGCTTCGGCGCTCCGCCGCCCGGATACGCGCGCACGTTCGGAAACAGCGGCCGCGACGCGTTCTCGCGCTGTGCCTTCAGGTAGGCGAGGTGGAAGAACGTCCCCGATCCGGCGAGCGTCACTCCCTCGCGCTGCAGCAGCGGGATCGTGGTCTCCGGGTTGAACGCCTCGTCGAGGATGTTCGTGCAGCCCGACATGAGTCCCGAGAACAGCCAGATGATTCCGCCGATGTGCGTGAACGGGAACACGAGCGAGTGACGGTCGTTCTCGGTGAGCCCGAGCCGTTCGGCCATCCCGCGCGCGGCGGCGGCGATCGTCGCATCGGTGTGCTGCGCGCCCTTGGGGTCGGCCGTGGTCCCCGAGGTGTAGAAGAGCCAGCGAACCGGCGGCTCGGCGGCAGGATCCGGCGGCGGATCGAGCGCGTGCGGGTCGGCGTCGGGGAGCACGCGGTCGGAAACCTTCACCGCGAGACCCGCGACACCGTCGGCGATCGTCCGCGCCATCTCCGCGAAGTCGAACCCACGGAACTCCGACGGGACGAACAGCAGCTTCGAACGAGCCTGTCGCACGATGAACCCCACCTCGCGCTCGCGATAGATCGGCAGGATCGGGTTCTGCACCGCCCCCAGCCGCGATAGCGCGGCGACGAGCACGATCGACTCCTTCCACGAGGGGAGCTGCCACGAGACGACCGTCCCCTCCCCAACGCCCATCGCGAGCAGACCGGCGGCCGCACGCTCGGCTTGATCGCGGAACCCTCCGAACGTGAGTGAATCACCGCGCTCGTCGACGACCAAGCGCGCGTCCGGCGTCGCTTCCGCGCGCTTCTCGATGAGCTCCCACAACGTGCGCGCCTCGAGCATTACGCCTCCTGATCGAAAATCTGACGGGTCGTCACATTGTATGGAGCAGCCCCGGAGGAGTGGAATTGGGGTAGAGCCGAGGGAAAGGAGGTCCGTCATGCCGGTGTACGTGACGTTGTTCCGGTGGACCGACCAGGGCCGGCAGAAGTCGAAGGACCTGCCCGCGCGCTACGCGGACGGGAGGGAGCGCATCGAGGCGGCCGGGGGCAAGGAGATCGGCACCTACGTCACCATGGGTCAGTACGACATGGTGTCGGTCGTCGAGGCGCCCAACGACGAAGCGATCGCCAAGATCGCGCTGGGGATCGCCGGTCGCGGTAACGCCAGCACCGAAACGCTGCGCGCCTTCACGATGGACGAGGTGAAGGGCCTGCTCTAACGGACCCCGTTCTGCGGAGAGGGACGCCCGAAAGGTGTCCCTCTCTTGTTCCCTCCCGAGGAGGAAACCCAGAAGCGCACGGCGAAGAGCCTCCCGACGCGGAACAGCTGTGGACTAGGGCACCGATCATGAGACGACGCGAGTTCTTGAAGGCCGGGCTGGCCACGGCCGGTGCTGTGGCGCTCGGGCCGGGCTTCTGGCAGCGCGTCTTCGCGGCACCGGCACAGCCCGGACCCGGTCCGTACGGGCCCCTCGAGCCACCCGACCCCAACGGCTTGATGCTGCCGGCAGGATTCACGTCGAGGATCGTGGCGCGTTCCGGCCTGCCGGTCGGCGGGACGGCGTACCTCTGGCACCTGTGGCCGGACGGGGCCTTCTGCTTCCCCTCCGGCGACGGGGGGTGGTTCCACGTCGTCAACAGCGAGGCGCCTCCGCCGGCGGACATCCCGGTCGCGAGCGACGTGCAGAGGATCGGAGGCGCGAGCGCTATCCGATTCGACGGCTCGGGGCACATCGTCGACGCCTACCGGATCCTCGGCGGAACCCGCTCCAACTGCGCGGGCGGGGCGACTCCTTGGGGTACCTGGCTGTCGTGCGAGGAGTTCGACGACTCGGTCCGCGGGGGAGCCACGTCGAGCGCCGGCAACGCGTGGGAATGCGACCCGTCCGGCGTAGCCGCACCCATCAAACGAACCGCGCTTGGGACCTTCAAGCACGAAGCCGCAGCGGTCGATCCGGCGACGAACCGCGTGTACATGACCGAGGATCTGCCCGACGGACGCTTCTATCGCTACACACCTGCGTCGTTCACCGGAACGGGAGCCGACCTCGACACCGGATCGCTACAAGCCGCGGAGATCGTCGGCCCTGCGAGCGGTCCATGGAGCGTCGTCTGGCACGCGATCCCCGACCCGGCGGCGTCGAGTACGTCGACGAGGAACCAGGCGCCGGCCACGACACCTTTCGACGGCGGCGAAGGATGCTTCCTCGACGCCGGCATCGTCTACATCACGACTAAGGGAGACAACCGGGTCTGGCGCTACCACATCGCGACCGAGACGCTCGACATCCTTTACGACGCGGCGGATCACACCGACCCGGCGCTGACGGGCGTGGACAACGTGATCGTGTCCGGCTCGGGCGACATCTACGTCGCCGAGGACGGCGGAACCATGGAGATCGTCGTCATCACCCCGGACAGCGAGTTTGCGCCGGTACTTCGCGCGACTGGCCCGCAGCACGGCTTCGACAACCCGCTCCCCGACCCCCTGTCGGCGGTCCCGACGGTCTCAGAGATCGGCGGGCTTGCGTTCTCGCCCGACGGCACGCGGCTGTACTTCAACTCGCAGAGGGCGTTCGCGTTGGGCGTGACCTACGAAGTCACCGGCCCCTTCCGAACATGATGCGCCGGGCAGTCGCAGCAGCTGCCGTCGCCCTGCTGGCCTTGGGGCTGCATCTTCCCGCCGGAGCCGACCACGACGCAGACCTGCACTCGCCGAACATGTCGCTGGTGGCCAACTTCGCCGACGACGGCGCCTACTCCGCCGGCTCCGACATCGGCTTCTGGGGGAACCGGGCGGTCTTCGGGAACCTGGGGCCCGGCGGCTTCAGGCTCATGGACATATCCGATCCGGCCCAACCGCGCATGCTCTCGAACTTCGAGTGCGAGGGCTCGCAGAGCGACGTCTCCATCTGGGAGGACCTGGTCTTCGTCTCCGTGGACGCCGCGCAGTTCGGGCCCGAGTGCGGATCCGGCGCGGCGTCGCTCGACCAGTTCGTGATCGGGAATGTCTGGGAGGGCGTGAGGATCGTCTCGATCGCCGACCCCGCGAACCCACGGCAGATCGCGGCGGTGGACACAGACTGCGGATCGCACACGCACACGCTCGTGCCCGACGTCGCCAACGGCCGGGTGCTGCTCTACGTGCAGTCGTACCCGTTGACGAACCACTCGGTCGAGTGCAACCCGATCTCGCACCGCAAGATCTCCGTGATCGAGGTACCGCTCGACGACCCCGCGAGCGCGAGCGTGATCTCGACGCCGAGCGTCTCGCCGTCGATCGGCTGCCACGACGTTACCGTGTTCCCCGAGCGCAAGCTCGCCGGCGCCGCGTGCATCACCCAGTCGCAGTTGTGGGACATCTCCGACCCCGCGAACCCGGTGATCATCTCGAGCATCGTGAACCCGCTCATCAACATCCATCACTCGTCGGGATTCTCCTGGGACGGCAACACGCTCGTGCTCGGCGACGAGCTCGGCGGCGCCGCCGCCGCTCCTGGCTGTCTCGGGCTCGGGCTGCCGCTCGGCGCGCTCTGGTTCTACGACGTCACCGATCCCGCGAACCCGGTTGAAGCCGGCTCGTACGTGCTCTCGCGCCAGACCGTCAGCGCGTTCTGCACCGCGCACAACTTCAATATGATCCCGCTCACCGACGGGCGCGACGTGCTCGTGTCGGCGTGGTACGACGGCGGCACCACGGTCGTGGACTTCACCGACCCGGCGAACCCGACCGAGATCGGCCACTACGTCGCCGAGGGCGGGATCACCTGGTCGTCGTACTTCTACAACGGCTACATCTACGCCAACAACTACGGCGACCGCGGCATCGACGTCCTGCGCCTGGATGAGCCGTTCCTCGCCGCCCGCGTCGCGCTTCCGCGGATGAACGCGCAGACCCAGGAGCGGCTGCCGTCGTCGTCGGGCGCCGGGACCGGGTCGGGCGGCCAGGATCCGCCGGCGGGGGACGCCGAGCCGAAGCCGGCGCCGAAGGTGCTCGGCGGCAGGACCCTGCCCGGGACCGGCGTGGCCCGGCCCTCGTGGGCGGGTGCGACGTTCGTGGTGCTGGCTGCCATCGTCGCCGTTCGGATGCGCCGCAGCAGCGACTGATTCCCGTGAGTACAGTCTGTCCGAGTCCGACGTAGCGCCGTCCACGTTTCGCTAATCGCTTTAGTCTGGCTTCATGTTGCCCTCGACGCAGCTAATCTTGCCGCCCTCGGGCTGATCGGTAGTCGTTAGTGAAGCCGTCGGCTACGGTGTTTCAGTTGACGCGGGTATCGAGCTGCCGAACGGCGTTTGTGGCCGAGAAGGTTGCGACGCAGGCAGCCTCATCAGGCAGGCGTCCACCCCGGCAGCGTCTGGCCCGCCTCGTCCACCCGCCATCGGAGCGCGACCGGCGCACCGAACGTGATCCCCTCGGGCTCGCCGTTCGTGCGCAGCAACTCGCCGGCGTCGTCGACGAGCTGCCCGATCATCCGCACGCCGGGCGCGTCGTGGAGCTCGACGAGCAGGATCACGAGCGGCAGCTTGTCCGCCCACACGGCGAGCACCGGCGGATGCAACGCGGTCCACGACACGACCCGCCCGGCGCCGCTCACGTTGGTCCAGGTGAGCGCGTTGCCGTGACACCGCGGGCAGATCGGGCGCGGCTGCCAGATCCAGGCTTCGCACGAGTCGCAGCGTTGAACGACCAGTCCGTGCTCGGCGACGGCGTCCCAGAACGGCTGCGTGTCGCGGTCGGCGACCGGCTTCGG
>JBBDRM010000097.1 GCA_040905475.1 Actinomycetota bacterium | reverse complement strand
ATGAGGCAAGTTGGTCAGAAGTCCACGAGGCCGGTGATTGTGCGACAGGCTCTATGTGGCGCTGATCCGATACCAGAACGCCTCAGTCGACCGGAACGGCCGCGGTTTCGGTGCGCTCCGCTTGGACGACGGCTATCCCAACAACGACCAGCGCCGCACCGGCGATCTGCAGGCCGCCTAGCGCTTGATCGAGCCAGAAGTAGGCGAGGATCGCCGCCGACAGCGGCTCGAGTGTCGAGACGATCCCGGCGCGTGAGGGCCCGATCCGCGCCAAACCCCACAGGAATAGCGAGAACGGGATGATCGTCGCGACGACGGCGAGGACCAGCACGCCCGGAAGCAGCGACGTATCGAGCAGCGTGTCGGGGCGGCCGCGCGTCGCCTGGATCACGATCCACAGCACGCTCGCGATCCCGAACCCGCGGACGAGCGACCCGACCGGCCCTGCCGATCGCTCGACGTACTCGCCGGTCAGGATGTACGCGGCGAACGCGAACGCCGATGCGATCGCGGCGGCGACGCCCCGCGGCGCGAGTGAGGTGCTGCCGCCCGACAGCGCATCGGGTAGCTCGGACAGAAGGGCAACCCCCACGAACGCCGCCGCCAGAGCCGCCACGACACGTCGTGAGGGCCGTTTCTTCGCCACCACCCCGAGCCAGAGCACCACGAGGCCCGGCGCCGTGTACTGGATCACGATCGCCACCGCGACCGGCAAGGTGGCGACCGCAGAGTAATAGAAGTAATTCGCCGCCGCGAGAGACAGCCCGAACAGCACAACGATCCACGTCGAGACGGACTCGCTCGTTTCCCGCTTCCCGCGCACCCGCCCGCGCCAGAGCGTCCACGCGCCCAGCGCGAGGAACGCGATCCACGCGCGGGCCTCGGTGATCTCGAGCGGCGATGCGCCGCGGTCGATCAGCTTCCGCGCGTACGTGCCTCCGAACGCCCAGAGGACGGCCGCGCCCGAAACGGCCAGGAAGCCGAGCCGGTCCACGCCCTACGCCACCAGCTGCGCGACCCGGCCGAGGACGTGCACCATCTCGACGTCGTCGTGCGCCTGCATCTGCATCATCACGCGGCTCACGCCGGCGCCCTCAAAGGTCCGCAACTTCTCCGCCGCCTCCTCGACCGTGCCGGAGATGATCGTGGCAGGCAGAGCGGCGATCCACGCCGCCGCGTCGCCGGGATCCCCCGCGCGCTCCATCAGCATCCTCGCCCGCTGCTCCAGGTCGGAACGGTCGGCGCCGACCACACATCCGGTCATGAGGGAGAAAACCGGGGCCTCGCGATGCGCGTGCTCCCACGCCGCCAGTACGCGCTCGTGCCGCCGGGCGCACTCCTCGGGTGGCGCGAAGATCGTGTTGTACTCGTCGGCCCATCGCGCCGCGACCGCCAGGCTCTTCGGCCCCGCCTGGCCGCCGACGAGGAAGTTCGGGTGTGGCAGATGCGCCGGCTTCGGCAGCGCGTCGAGGCCCTCGATCGTGTAGTGCTTGCCGGCGAAGTCGAACGGCCCCCGGTTCCACGAGCGATGGATGATCTCGGCCTGCTCGGCGAACATCTCCATCCGCACTGCCGTCGGCGGGAACGGGAACCCGTAGGCGCGGTGCTCCGCCTCGTTCCAGCCGGCCCCGAGCCCGAGCTCGACCCGGCCGTTCGAGATGTGATCCGCAGTGACCACGGCCTTCGCGAGATTCGACGGATGACGGAACGTCGCCGGCGAGACCAGCGTCCCGAGCCGGATCCGCTGCGTCACCGCCGCGAGCCCGGCGAGCGTCGTCCAGGCGTCGAGCACAACCCGCTCCCGCGGCTTCGCGAACGACAGGTAATGGTCGGACCGGAACAGCGCGTCGAGCCCCGCCTCCTCCGCGGCGAGCGCCAGCGCGACCCACTGATCCCACGTGACGCCTTCTTGACCTTCGACCATCAGGCAGACTCGCATCGTTCGCTCCGTTCGTTCGGTCGGATCCGAGCAGGAGGCTACCCCGTTCCGGTCCCGGCTCGCCGGGCCCGCCTCACGCCGGTAGCCTCATGGGACCGCCGCCCGAGGCCACACGAGGAGAGAGCCATGGTCGAGAAGACGGTCCTGCTCACCGGAACGTCGCCGAACGGCGTCGAAGAGGCGATCGAACTCGCGATCGCCCGCGCCGGCGTCACGCTGCGCGGGCTCCGCCGCGCGCACGTGAAAGACCTTCGCCTGGAGATCGCGGAGAACCGCGTCTCGCACTGGATCGTGGACCTCGAGGTCACGTTCGAGATCCGCGACGAGATCCACGGCTGAGAGGGATCACGTGAGACCAGCGCAAGAGCTCGCGCCGAACCTCTGGCGGATCCCGATCCCGCTGCCGGCCATCCCCGGCGGCGAGCACCTCGGGTTCTGCAACGCCTATCTGGTCGGCGGCGAGCCGTGGGTGCTGGTCGACACCGGCATGACGACCGACGAGGCCGTGCAGGCGCTCGACGCCGGGCTCGCCGAGGCCGGGGTGCCGCTCGAGGAGATCGACTCCGTGCTCATCACCCACCATCACCCCGACCACTACGGGATGAGCCGGCCGATCCGCGAGCGATCCGGCGCGAAGGTGATGATCCACCGCCGCGACATCGAGATGATCTTCGCCGGCATGGGCGGCGGCCCGAACATGCGCGACTTCTTCCTCTGGCACGGCGGGCCGAAGCTCGAAGGCATCGGCGGCCCGCCGATCCTCGGCGCGCCCGAGTACGCCCCGGCGGCGCCCGACGCCTACCTGACAGACGATCAGATCTTCGAGCTCGGCGACCGGCGCATGCGCGTCGTCCACACGCCCGGCCACTCGCCGGGCCACTGCTGCTTCTCGCTCGGCGACGAAGGGATCGTGCTCACCGGCGATCACATCCTGCCGAAGATCACCCCGCACGTCGGGTACTTCCCCGGCGGCGACGAGAATCCGCTCGGCAACTTCCTCGACTCGCTCAAGCGGATCGGAGAGGGCGGGTACCGGCTCGGCCTGCCGGCGCACGGCGAGCCGTTCCTCGATCCGGCATCACACGTGTCGCGCATCGTCGCGCACCATGAGTTCCGCCTCAAAGCGACGGTCGACGCGCTCGGGAAGGAAGCGAAGACGGCGGCCGAGGTCGTCCCGGAGATCTTCGGGAACGACCTCCCGGGATTCCACTGGTTCGCCGCCTTCTTCGAGACGCTCTCGCATCTGGTTCTGGCAGAGGCCGAGGGCCTGATCAAGCAGGAGCAGGACGGCGAGCTGATCCGCTGGCGCCGGGCCTAACGGCGCGACCGACGCAGTTCCTCCGAGATCGCACTTTCCAGAACCAGGTCGATCGCCGAGCGCTCGATCTGGTCGCTCGTCGCATCCTCCCAGACCTCGCGCCGCCCGCGGAACGTCAGGTCGATCATCGAGAGCGCTTCGACGTACGGCTGCGCGTCTTCGCCTTCGATCCGCGCGATCGCGATATCGAGCGCAATCCGCAAGGATCCACCCGGCACGGCGTCTCGTAGCCGGAGCAACGGCGCCGGAGCCGGCCGCTGCGACGCCGGAACCATCCCGAACACCTCCGCGGCGGCGAGACCGACGATGGTCTGCTCTTCGAGCAATCTTTCGAGTTGCGGCAGCGCACGAGAGACGGCGTCCCGACACGCTCGCTCCACATCGCCGAAGAAGTACGGGTTGGCGGCCGCAGCCAGCATCACGAGCACCTGGACACGGATCCGCTCGGGGATGGAGGGCTCCAGCGCGATCTCGGCCAGGAATGGGACGGCGGCCGCCGTCGCCTCGTAGATCGAGCCTTGATGGAGGAGCGAGGTGCCCAGTTCCTGGAGCGCTACCCGGGCGGCGCGGGCGTCACCCGAGACGAGCGCCCTGAGGTTGTCGGGCACATCGCCCGCCGAGCCGAAGGCGTGCTGAAGGGACGCCCAGTTCACGTCCCTGACCCCCTCGAGCATCCCGCCGGGATGCTAGCGCGGGCGGGCCTGGTACGCAGTTCCGCGGAGATCTAGGCCTGCGCGACGGTCCCGTCGGCGCGCAGCCGTTCGATCTCTTCGGCGGTGAAGCCGGCCTCGGCCAGGATCTCCTCGGAGTGCTCGCCGATGGCCGGGATCCGCCGTTCCTTCGCTCCCGCGAGCGGGAACCGAACGATCGGCAGCTCCCCCACTTCCGAGCCGGCTTGCACGAACATGCCGCGCGCGATCGCTTGGGGATGCTCGACGACCCCGGCGATGTCGCGCAGCTCGCCGTAGGGAAGCCCCGCCGCACCGAGCCGGTCGAACCACGTCTGCGCGTCCTCGGTCGCGATGACTTCCTCGACGGCCGTTTCGACCTCGTCCTTGTACTGGTAGCGCGTCACGATCGAGGCGAACCGTTCGTCGGCGAGCCACTCGGGTTTGCCCACGACCCGCTCGCAGAACAGCCGCCAGTGCCCTTCGCTCGTGATCGCGATGTTCACGTAGCGGCCGTCGCGGGCCTTGAACGGCCCGTACGGGATGATCGACTGGTGCCGCATCCCCGACCGCGCCGGCACCGTGCCCGTGTGCCATTGGAAATGGGGGAAGTACCCCATCCACGACAGGACCGACTCGAACAGCGACACGTCG
>JBBDRM010000096.1:82012-108930 GCA_040905475.1 Actinomycetota bacterium | reverse complement strand
CGACGAACAGCCACACGTAGATCGCGGGGAAGATGAAGTCGCCCCAGTGGAAGATGTGATCCAAGCCCAGCGCGCTGCCGATCCCGAGCTGCTCGGCGTTGTACGCGCTCTGCCCCCAGATCCGCGCCGACCCGTTCGTGATCACGGCGCCGACGATCAAGAGGCCCAGCAGCCAGGCGAGCGACTCCGGGGAGCGCTTGAGCGGCGTGAACACGACTTTCTCGAGAACCACCCCGAGGAGCACGGCCCCTGCGATGCCGATGAGGATCCCCTGCCAGGGCGGCAGGTCGAAGAAGACCGCAGTGAGCGCGAGGAACACCCCGACGGTCAGCACTTCGCCGTGCGCGAAATTCAGCGTGCGCGACGTCGCGTAGACGAGCGAGATGCCGAACGCGATGAGCGCATAAACCGCGCCGACGCCGAGCCCGGTGACGACCGCCTGCAGGTGCTCCACTAGATAGGCCCAGGCGGCGGCCGAGGCGGCCGGTAGGCCTTGAAGAACTCCACCTTCTCGGGGTCCGTGAGGACGTCCTCGAGGATGCGCTGCTGGAGCTCGGCGCCCTTCGCGGTTCGGAAGAACTCGGGCGGCACGTAGATCGCCGACACCTGGATCTTGTAGAACGCGATCTGCTCCTTGAGGTCGGCGCGGCGGTCGACGTCGTAGAGGACGGCGAAGTTGTAGAAGCGCGCCATCCAGAGGTCCTCGCGGTCGAACGCCTCGTGGTCGGCCGGCGTGAACGTGTAGGTGCGCGCGATCCCCTCGACGTCGGTCGTCCGCTGCAGCGCCTCGGTGATCTTGGCGGGGCTGGTGCCGGCGCGCCTCGCCGCGTCGGCAGCGAGGATCACGGCGTCGTGAGCGGCCATCGCGAGCACCGGCAGGTCGGGGATCAGCGTGCTCTGTCGCGGGATGGTCACGATCCCGAAACGTGTCTGATAGCGGAGAAAGAACGCGGCAACCTTCGCGGAGAACCAGTCGCGGCGGAACGGCAGCGTGATCGCTGTACCGTCCGACGCCGATCCGGCCAGCGACCGGTAGTCGGCGACGAAGAGCCCGAGCGGGCCGGTGATCTGCGCGTTCCACTTGATGCGTTTCACCGCCTGGGTCACCCGCGCCGAGTCGGCCGGCGGCCCCCACACCACAAGCGCATCCGCGCCCGAACGTTGCAGCACTCGCGCGAGCTGCGTCTGGTCGACCTCTCCCGGCGTGAACTCCCGAGCGGCGGCGACGCGCCCGCCGGACTCGGGGATCCGCGCCTTCAGGAGCGCGGCCGCCCCGCGACCGTCCTCGTCGGCGGAGGTCGCCAGCGCGATGGATGTGATGCGTCGCTCCTTCACCAGCCACTCGGCCAGGAGCGCGGTCTCGTCGGCGGCGCTCGGTACGAGCCGGAAGACGTTGTCGACGCCGCCGCGCGGGCGCACGTCGCCGTGCGCCGCGTACGGGAGCAGCACGGGGACCTTCGCGCGCGCGGTCGGGCTCGACGCCGACAGCACGGGTGTCGCCGTCTCCGGTCCGATGATCGCGATCGCCTTCTCGCGCAGGGTAAGGTCGCGCAAGATGCCGGTGATCTTGGAGAAGTCCGCGTCGTCACGAACGGCGAGCCTGATCTTCCGACCCTTGATCCCGCCCGAGTCGTTGATCGCGTCGGCTGCGATCTCGGCTCCACGGCGTTGCGCTTCACCGACGAAAGCGAGCGGGCCCGACAGGGGCCCGACGACGCCGATCACCAGATCGCCCTTCGAGCCGGTGCACGACGCACCCGCGGCCGCGAGCAGCACGGCACACAGCGCCGACGAGAGCGGCCGCCGCCCGACCATTAGAGGCGCACCATCGCGTAGTTCTCGAAGATGAAGTCGTCCGGGACGCCGACCTGGAGCTTCGTCGCCGTCTGCTCGACGTCGAACACGACGTCGCCCTCGAACACGCCGCCGGGCGGGATCGGCTCGAAGATGAAGAACTTCGCCGACGGGCCGCCGTTGATCCAAAGCGCCGCCATCGCCTGGGGATCCGGGATCGAAAGGTTGCCGTCCTGATCGACCACGAACGACCACGGCGCCTTGCGCGTCGTCCCGGAGGTGTTGCGTAATCGGAGGTGCACGATGGCGAACTTCCCTTCGGCGCGCCGGGACGGCAGGTCGAAGTAGGGAACGGTCAGTTCCTCGACGTACCGCGCCGACACGGCCGTCCAGGTAAGGCTCCCGACCCGGATCGGACTGCCCTTGTTGAACGTGCCGATCGAGTACGGGATGAAGGCGAGGCCCGTCTTCCGGTTGAAGAGCAAGCCGGCGGCGAACAGCTGCCAGGCCTCCGTCTCCTTGCGCACGTCGGCGCGCGGGTCGATGTCGAAGTTCACCGCGCCGCGCGCGATCCGGAACGCCCATAGATCCTCGCCGATGTACGTCTCGTGGTTGTCGGCGGCGAACTTGAAATCGTGTGTGATCAACTCGAACACGCGGCCCGACTCGAGCACTTTCCGCACGGCGTCTCCTTCCGTCGTCCCGGCGATCCGGATGGCCTCCGCGGCCAGCTTGACGGCGTCGTAGACGACCGCCTGCGCGATCGGCAGATTCGGGACCTTGGTTCCTTTGAAGGCCTTGATCCTCTGGAAGTCACGGTGCCATCGGGCGAACCAGTTCGCTCGGAACGAGCCCGGCGGGGCCCAGTTGTTGATCGTCTTGTGCGGGAGGACGGACACCGTCCCGTCGGCCGCGGCGCCGGCGATCTCGACGTAGTCGCCGGCGATCGCCTCGACCGGGCCGGCGATCTGCACCTTCCACTTCAGATTGCGAACGATCTGTGCGATGCGCGCCGTCTCGCGCGCGAGCCCCCAGACGATGAGCGCGTCGGCCTCCACGCGCTGCGCCCCGGCGACCTGCGACGTCATGTCGACGTCGCCCATGTTGAACGTGTTCTCGTAAACGGGGCGCATGCCCTTGAACTTCAGCTGCTCGCGAACCTGCCCGATCCCTTCCCGCCCGAGGAAGTCGTCGGCGTAGAGCACCGCGAATCGCTTCCGGCCCTGCGTGTTCACCAGGAAGTTGACGAGCGACTCGGCTTGGATCGCGTCGTACGGGATGAGACGGAACACGTACGGGTTCCGGAGGACGTTGACCTGCCCCACCGGAGAGAGCGGCAGGATGTTGATGACCTTGCGGTTGCGGATGTTTTGGTCGTTGTTCTGGGTCGCCGTCCAGACCTCGGGCCCGATGAGGACGTCGACGCGGTCGCGGAGCAGCAGCTGCTGGACGGCGCGGTTCCCGAGCGCCGGGTCGTGCTCGGCCACCAGCTGCAGACGCCGTCCGAGCACGCCGCCGGCGCGATTGATCTCCTGGACGGCGAACCGGGCGCCGTCCTCCATCCACTCCCTGGCGAAGTCGAAGACCGAGGCCAGCCCGATCTTGATCGAGCCGGTCTGGGGAGCGGCCGGGAGCGCCGTTAGCAGCACGCACAGGGCGGCTCCCAGGCCGAATATGCGGGCGGATGAACGGCGAGGCCGGGTGCGGCCCATGACCGGCGAGTCTACCAACGCCCAGGTAGCGGCACGGACGCCCATCCACACGATGCGGCGCACCACTTGCGCGGTTCGCGCAAAGCGTTCTAAAACATGCCCACGCACGGCGGCCGGAGGACCCGCAGGAGTCGGGTCCCCAATCGTCGAAGCAGGTTTGATGAACGTTCGCACTGGGGCCGGCGCTTGGGGGCGAGAGCATCGTCGCCCACGGTCGCGCTCTCATGGAGGAGGACCTGTTTGAGGAGCCGGTCCCGGGCGATCGGGGTGATCGTCCTCCTCTCCCTGCTCTCCCTCTTCCTCACGCTTCCCGAGGTGGCGCGCTCCCAGTCGCCGACACCCACGTCGACGGACACGGCCTCACCATCCCCCGACGCGTCGCCGACCGAGGGCGGCTCACCGTCGCCGGACGCGACCGGAACGGGCTCACCCTCGCCCGCACCCGAGCCGGAGAAGCCCGGCCGTTCGACCGACACCGAGTACCTCAAGGTGCAGATCGACCGCACCGGCAAGCCGGTCGCCGCCTGGCTCAAGGACTGGATCAGGTTGCGCGGCAAAGGCAGCCACACCGTGACCGACCCCGCGACGTTCGTCGACGTCAGCTATCTCGGCGGAACGAAGGGCGGGCGCGAGACGTCGACTGGCCTGTCGTGGGACGTCTCGATCGGCGACGAAGGGTTCAAGGACATCTACTACGAAGGACGGCTCCAGCAGCAGGGGGACTACTGGCTGACGCCCGACGGTCCGAAACCGCTCCCGATAAACGTGCTCGTCCGATACTTCACCGGCGACGAGGGCGCAGAGGAAGAGGTCACGCCGGAGGTGCTCGAGTCGTCCACCTCCGCGACGCGCTTCAAGATCGTGGTGACGCTGACGAACATGACGAAGCGCGAGCAAGAGGTCGCCTACACGGACATCCAGACCAAGAAGACGGTCGTCGCCGTGGCTCCGGTCTACACGCCGTACGTCGCGCGGATCGTCGACCTACGATTCCCCGACGGCGACTTCGACTCGATCAGGTCCGACGGCGAGATCGCGCGTACCGGCAGTGAGACGATCATCAACTGGACCAAGAATCTGGTCCCACCCGATTTCCCCGCGCAGCAGGACGCCATCATCACCGGCGTCATCGCCAAGGGAGCGACGCTTCCGAAGATCACCGTCGTCGCGCAGCCCGTCTTCCCTCCGATCGACGCCGAAGCGCTCACCTCCGAGGGCGTCCAGTTCCAACGCGGCCGCCGCAACTTCATGTACGACGTGTTCGGGCTGTTCCGGGAGAACCTCATCGCGCTGACCGCGCTCTTCGGCTTGCTTCACGACGCGTTCGGCAACCTCTCGATCCCGATCCTCGGTCCGGACAAGGGGAACCGCGAGGCCGGCTCCTTCGACAACCCCAACCAGCTGTGGGCGCTCTGGACCCTCACCAAGGGCATGGAACAAGCGGACCGCGCGCTCAACGTCATCCAGAACGCCGTCGAGCTGTCGCGCGACGCCACCAAGGGAGCACTGTCGGTCGCGCAGGTCTTACGCCTGCTCGTCGGCTTCTCGTCCGACACGAGCTCGGGGAGCTCAGGCGCGATCATCGGCGGACTCGACGATCCCAACACCTTGCTGCTCGACTCGATCTGGAGCGACGTCAAGGGCATCGCTCAGCTCTGCGGCGACACGGGGTGGGCCAACGACACCCGTCCGTACTTCCCCGATGCCCCGGCGTTGGTGACACCCCTTTGCCCGACGGCGGCGCTGCCGCTGAACCTCCTGGCCTTGAAGCTCGCGATCGTCGAGCACGACTTCCACTCCTTGCAGAAGCAGAACCACGAGCTCGACACGGCGCTGATCCCGGGGATCTCGAATCTCCCGTCGGCGGGCTGTCCCGCCGATGCGGACACCGCCGCGGGGCAGTCGTGCGACTCGTGGAACAAATACCTTTTCATCAAGTTCCCGTTCGGGCTGGAAGAGCTGGAGCGCGGTCTCTACACCCTTAAGACGAAGGGGTTCGATCCGCTGCAGGCGGCGCTCGGCAACAAGGACACGCCGAACTCGCTGATCTGGGCGCTGCACGTGCTCACCGACGGAGCCGAGGCTCAGGTCGACGCGTTCCACCAGCTCGGTGCGACGTGGCGGTTCATCGCCGACTCGATCCAGAACTTCGCGATCTTCGGGATCGACACGGCGCGCAGCCTGCTGCAGTGGGACATCAACGGCATCGACATCGACACCGCCGTGAAAGCGGCCGCCGTCGCGCGGGCGAGGGAGATGGCGACGTTCATGGGCCGTCCGACCGACAAGGACGGCGAGCTTGCCATCGGTCAGCTGGTTCTCACCTTCTCCACAGAACCCATGGGAGAGCGGCCGATGGTGACCGACACGCCGATGGGCCGGACGAGCGTGCTCCTGGCGACGGGGCTGCTGCTCGGCGTGCTATTCGGCTTCGCGAGGTTCCGGTGGTTCGTCGTATGAGGCGTGCGCTGAGGACCGGAGCGGCGCTGATCGCCGCCGGCATCGCACTGACCGCATGCGGCGAGGGCATCCCGACGCGGCTGGCAGGCCCTGAGATCGCGCTGCCCTCCCCCGACGAGATCCCGCAGCTGACCGACGCCGAGTTCGGCTCGTCGGGCGCGGCGACGACGCTCGGCGAGGAGCAGCTCGCCGAGGTCGCCGAGGCGACACCGCCGGGCCTCCGCATCACGACACTGCAGATCGCGCCGCTCTCGCAGGTGGCCCGCGATGCGCTGAACCTCACCGGCTTCAAGAACGGCAGGGGTCCCGGACTGATCTCGCTGCCGGTCTACGGCGTGAACCCGCAGCTCGGCATGTACTACCTCGTGGTGCCGGTCATCAACGAGGGACCCGAGCCCGTCCGCAACCTGAAGGCGCGTGCGGACTTCATCGACGCGAACGGCATCATCGTGTGGACGGAGACCCTGTCGGTCACGCACCTTCCGACCAGACTGGGGCTGAACCCGCCGAGCTTGCCGAACGACCCGGCGGCGCCGCCCGGCGAGCTCGGCCTGGAGACAAAAGGATTCGGCGTCTACTACTTCGCCGGCAACGTCGGCCTATTCACGTTCGCGGTTCCCGACTCCGCGATCGCGGCGACCGTCAAGACTTGGAAGCTGACCTTCCTGGTGAGCACGACATGACCCGACGCCCGGTCGCTTTCCGCGCCGCCGCGCTCGCGGCAATGCTGGCGCTGCTCGTCGCCTGCTCCTCGAAGAGCGACAAGCAGGCCGCCGAGACCAAAGAGCTGAAGCTCCGCATCGGGGTGCTCTTCACGACCAGCGGCGAGGGCGGCGATCTCGCGCAGGCGGTGCTCGGCGCGACCAAGCTCGCCGGCGACGACGCGAAGGCCGACAAGATCACGATCGAGTTCGTTCAGGCCGACTACGCCGGCGACCCCAAGCAGGTGCGGAAAGCGATCAACCAGCTGAAGGGGAAGACCGACGCCATAATCGTCGGCACCCCCGACCCCGTGGTGCTGCCGGCCCTCGCGGAGATCACGGACGTGCCGGTGATCCACACGCTCGTGACGCGAGACGACGTCGCAGCGGCCGACAACGTGTTCGCGTTGGCTCCGTCTACGTCGCTGCAGGCAGAAAAGCTCGCCGATTATCTGGTGAATGCGCGGAAGTACCGACGCATCGTGGTGATCACCGACACCACGTCGTTCGGGCAGGAGGGACGGGACGCGCTCGACCGCGCGCTCGGCGACCTCGGCGTCACGCCGCGACTCAGCCTCGAGTTCGAGCCGGGTGGCGACGTCCACACGCCGGTCGCGCACGCAGGTCAGGTGAGCGCAGACGCCGCCATCATCTGGGTCTTCAACCCATCGGAAGCGGCGAGGATCGTCGTTGAACAGCAGCGCATGGCGTTCGCGTTCCAGATCGCGCTCTCGGGCAACCTCGCGACGTCGACCTTCTCCAAGAACGCGAGCGCGCAGGTGACGCCGGTCGCGTTCCGCGACGGGATGCTCTCGGTCGGCACCTGGGCCGGGCCGTGGTTCAACCTCAAGCGGATCATCTCGTTCTTCTCGCGTTTCCAGACCGAGAACAGCGCCCAGGCGCCGGTGCAAGCCACCGCCTTCTACGACTCGGTCGCCGTGCTGGCCAAGGCGGCGCGGGACTCCGGCGGGACGACGGGTGCCGACCTGATCGCCGGTCTCGAGAAGATCACCGACTTCGAGGGAGCCGGCGTGCCGGTGACGTTCGGGCCGGACGATCATTCCGGCATCGACCTGGACGACCTCGGGATGTACGGCTTCAGCAAGGACCAGGACTCCGCCGGCGGTGAGTACTTCCCCGACGTCGACACCGGCGGCGGCTTCTTCACGATCGTGACCGAGTCGCTGCTGCTTCCGCAGCGATACCGCTTCCTCGTTACGAGGATCTGATGCTGATGAGACGCGCGCGCACGGTACGCCTGACGATGGTGACGACCGCACTGGTGGTCCTGGCTGCGCTGGTCGCGCCGGACGCGATCGCGCGCAGCCAGACGAAATGGAAGCCGAACACCGCGACGCGCTGGGAGGTCGGAGCGGGCGGTGACGACTTCCGAACCGGCTACAACCCCACGGAGAAGGCGCCGAAGTTCATCGGCGGCGGGAGCCTCGCCACCGACGACGCCGACGGTCCATGGCTCGAGTGGACGACCAAGATCTCCGACCTGCCGTCGGGGGTTTGGCTCCAGGCGGGTATCGCGGTCGTGGACGGCATCCTTTATGCGGCCGGCGGCGCGACGAACTCGTTCCTGGCGCTGGACGCGAAAACCGGCCTGCCGATCTGGCGCTTCTCGCCCGACCCCCGCACCGACGGATACACGGCCGCCTACCCGGCTTCGAACGCCCCGGTCGTGAAGAACGGGATCGTCTACGCCACGTTCTCGAACGGATACATCTACGCGCTCAACGCGAAGACCGGGAAGAAGATCTGGTCGTACCGGGCGACCGACGGGTACAAAGGCCCGCCGCCGCCGGGGAACAACAGCGGACGCTGCGCGGACGGGAAGTGTGCACGCGGAACCACCGACTTCGACCCCGTGCACCCCGGCGTCAACTATCCGAAGATCCACGGCGCGACCGCCTACTGCGACAACAAGGTCTTCTTCATGACCCTCGCGGGCTGGGCGTACGGGCTGGACGCCAAGACGGGGAAGCTGCTCTGGAAAAAGTACGCCGACGCGCCCGATTTCCCCGGCGAGCTGACCTGGTGGGAGTACGAGCAGGGCGGCCCGACCAGCCAGGACAACAAGTCGGCGGGCTACGGGACGCGCAGGTTCGAGGCTGTGCCCGGCGTGGCGTGCCTGAACGGTGAGGTGCAGGTGCCGGGCTCCGACGGTCACGTGCGGTTCCTCGATCCGAAGACGGGGAAGGACAGCACGCAGCTGGCCGGAGGCCCCGGTCCCGAGTACGACCGCAAGGCCAGCTTCGGCGGCACCATCGGCGATCAGGACTTCTGCTCCAACGCCGCGTGGAACTGCGACATCGCGGTCGGCCTGGCCGTCCCACCGCTCGGAGCCAGCGGAGGCGGCGATTACATCATCACCTCGCTCGATAACCGGATCTTCCGGGTCGGGTGGAACGATCACGCACTCACGTGGCGCCGTGAGTACATCGCGCCGCTCCCGCTCGAGCTCGAGGTCGGAAACAGCTCTTCGTTCCTGCTCGAGCTCGAGCACGGCGAGGACGGCTTCATCACCCAAGGCGTCGTCGGCGGGCCGATGGCGATCGATCCGGACATCGACGGGAACGGCGCCGACCCGATCCTGTACGCCGCCGCGCAAGACGGACGGATCTACGTCATCGCGCTGAACCGCCCGGGCGGCAACCCCGAATGCCTGCGTCGGGCGGACCCCGACGGCCCGTGCTTGCTCGCACGTTTCGGCGTCCAGCCGAACAACGACCCTCAGACGCCCTATACCCGGCAGGGCGAGGGCGGGCCGTGGGACTTCGACGAGATGGCGTTGTCGGGGCTCGTGCTCGGCGGAGGCGTGCTCTACGTGCCGACCTGGGATCACAAGATGACCGCGTTCGACGTGCGGAACCCGGCGAGCCCGAAGAGGATCTGGGAGCACGAGATCAAGTGGGACACCACGTTCCAGTACCCGCCGTTCGGCGACAAGTACAAGACACCGTTCGCCGACATCGACCTCCAGATCTGGTCCTCTCCGGCGATCCTGAACGGGCATCTGTATCTCTCGGCGAACGACGGAAGCATCTACTCCTTCAACCTGCAGAAGAAGGTGAAGACGGTCCGCAACCTCGTGGTCCTCGGCTCGGGCATGGTTCCGTTCGTCCCCAAGTGGAAAGACAAGCTCGGCGCGTTCGACAACGTGTGGACAACGGCGGATTGGTACAAGAACCAGGTCGCGCCTTCCGGTTACCGCCTGCCGAAGGCGGCGGGGGCTGCGGGAGCCGCGGCGCTGCTGCTCGGCAACGTAGTCCTGCTCTGGTGGTACACGCGCCGGAACGAGTACACGATCGAGGTCTCGGAGGAAGCGCCTCGATGAGGCCGCAGCCGTGAGCGCGACACCGCTGACCCTGTCGATGCCGGCGCGGAGCCGCTCACTCAAGGTTCCCGGCCTGATCATCGCCGGCGTCATCACGGCGGCGCTCGTGCTGGGGTACGTCGGGACCAACGTCTATGCCTCGCTCGCACAGCGGGGCCTCGACCGCAGGATGAACGCCGCGGTCTCGAGTTGGGCGTCGCTCGATCCCTTGGCGCGTTCCTCGGTGGCCTATGGAACCGGCGATCCCGTCGCGCGGCTGATCGTGCCGGCGATCGGGCTCGACGTCGTGGTCGCGGAGGGCGCAACGCCTGCCGTCATGCGACGCGCGCCGGGGCATCTGCCGGGAAGCGTGACGCCGGGCGCCGAAGGGGTGGCGATCGTCACGGCCAACAGGCTCGGCTTCGGATCGTTCTTCTCCCGCCTCGGGAACCTGGCCGAGGGAGATCAGATCGTGACGCAGTCCGCGCTCGGCCGGACGACGTACACCGTGATAGAGGTTCGAACCATGTCCGCCGACCGGCTCGACTTGGCCACGGACTCGACCCAGCGCGTGCTCGTGCTGTTCGGGAACGCGCGGATGTGGGGCGGGCCGGACCGCCTCGTGATCCGGGCCGTCGCGTCGGAAGCGCCGCGGCTATGACGGGCGCGCTGGCGGTCGTCCCCCGGGACGTGAGCGAGCTGATCCGGATCCACCGGATGGCCGCGCCGGTCGTCCGCCGTCGCGTGGCGTTGATCGTCGCGCTCCTGATCGGACTTGCCTGGGCGCTCGTGTCGCTCGTCGGCGCTCCGGCGGGCGTGTACTCGACCGAGGAGCTTCGGCATCTGGGAGGGATCCCGTTCGCCCCGCCGCAGATCCAGCAGCGACTCGCGCCGGCACTCGGCGGCCAGGACTTCGATCAGTTGATCAACCAGCTCGAAGACATCTATCGGGGCGGCGTGCAGCCCACCCCGGATCCAGGAGCCACGAGGTGATCCGATGACCGACCGCAGCCGTCCGGGACACGATGAGCAGGAGCCGTCCTCGCCCCCCGACCCGATCCCCTCCTACGAGCTCCCCAAGCGCCAGCCCGGCCGCCGCTGGCAGCGGCGTCGGATCGACGAGCAGATGGAGGAGCGCTCCGCGGATGGCTGGGATACGCCGATGAACCGGCGCGAGTTCCTCGACGTCGCGCGCAAGCTGGGGACCGGCGTCGCCGCGTCGTCGTTCCTGTACCCGGCGTTCCTCGCCGCTTGCGGCAAGACGGCCGATCAGTTGACGCCGCAGCAGGGCGGCCGCTTCAACGTCGACGAGGCCGGCGGCGGCGAGACCATCAACATCGGCGTCATCTCGATCTATTCCGGCGTCGGCGCGTTCGTAGGAAAGCTCGCCGATCGAGGCGGCCAGCTCGCCGTCGAGCAGATCAACAAGCACGGACTGCCGGCGAAAGGCCTCCAGACCGCCAAGGACGGCTTCCCCGACTTCGAGGCGTACGAGCGTCAAACGACCGGCGGCATCCTCGGGGGCCGCAAGATCCGGCTGATCGCGCGGGACGACAACCTGTCCGCTCAGGTCGCCGTGTCGGCCCTGCAGGAGATGATCACCCGATTCGACATCAAGGGCGTGATCTTCGCCGGGCTCTACGACGACATCTACGCCGCGAAGAAGCTCCTTCAACAGTACAACTTGCCGGCCATCGCCGCGTACGGAGACCTGGCTTCGGTCGGCCAGCTCTACCCGAAGAACGACTACCGGCAGCTGTTCCAGATGTTCCCGCCCGACGCATGGGGCATCGAGATCATGATCAACGAGTACGCGCTCGCCGACCGCGGCTACACCCGCTTCGCCTATCTCGGCGACAACACGGCGATCGGTGCGCAGGGAAAGCGGCTGATCGGCGAGACCCTCGCCAAGAGCGGGAACCGGCTGCTCGCTGCCGAGCAATACAACGTCGGCGACGTCGACATGACTGCGCAGCTGCAGCGGATCAAGGGGACGAACTGCCAGGCGCTCATGGTTTGGGGGATCGCCGGCGACACCGCGCACGCGCTCGAGAGCGTGAAGCGACTCGACGCGGTGTACGTCGACCGCGACCGCGCGCGCGGCGGGGGGGGCTGGGCTCCGCAGATCATCGGCTTCGAGGGCGGCGCGGCCGAGCGCACCTTCGCCGTGCTCGCCGGCGACGCCGCTCGCACGGGCACGATGTCCTACTGGTACCTGGGCGGCATCGGGTACATCCCGCAGTTCAAACCGGCCGTGGACACGTTCAAGAAGCGCTGGGGGGTCGCGCCGACCGGCGGCGAGAACAACCCCGCGGACGCAGTGTTCCTGTTCGCGCGCGCGTTCGAGCAGGCCGGCGGGACCGACTCGGGCAAGGTCATCTCGGCGCTCGAGAACCTGGAGGGCGGCGGCATCAACTTCTCCTCGATCACGCCGCATTTCTTCACCAAGGACCGCCACATCTCCATCGAGCCGGCCGACATGGTCGGCATCACGCTCGAGCGCGGCAAGGCCGCGAACACCAGCCCCGCGTACGAGCTCGGCACCGAGTTCATCGGCAACCCGAAGGCGGACCCGCCGATCCCGGCCTTCAACCCGCCGGGGTACGTCGGCCCGACACACTTCATGCGGTTCAACCAAGAAGCCCTGATGAAGAAGCACGCGAAGCTGTTCGGCGACGTGATGCTCAAGAACGGGTTCGGGACCCAGTGCACGAAGCGAGCCGACAGCTCGGCCCCGTACGGGTTCCGTCTGACGAACGACTGCAAGATCCACTAGAAGGGAGGGCCGGACGTGGAACGCTTCCTGCAGGCGATCGTCCAGGGACTGACGTCCGGCGGCGTCTATGCGCTCATCGCGCTGGCGTTTTCGATCGTCTACATGACGACGCGGGTCATCAACTTCGCCCAGGGCGAGGTGCTGATGATCGGCGCGTACCTTTACTTCGTGGGCTTCTCGAGCTCGGGGCTGGGACTCCCGTGGCCGGTTGCGTTGGTGGTCGCGCTCTTCGGAGCGATGCTGGTAGGGCTGTTCGTACACCTGATCGCGATCGCGCCACTGGGCAAGTTCGACCCGAACACGAACATCGGTTGGATCCTGACGACCCTTTCCGTGTCGCTGATCCTCGTCGAGGTCGTGCGCAACGTGGCCGGCGAGCAGGCGAAACGCATCGATCCGATCGTCACATCGTTCGGCGGCAAGAAGACGATCTTCACGATCGAGCCTAAGCAGTACCTGATCTTGATCGTCGGCGTAATCCTCGCGTTAGTGCTCGAGGTCGTGCATTCCAAGACGCAGCTCGGGCGCGCGCTCCGCGCGACCGCGACCGACAAGGCGACGGCGAGCCTCATGGGCATCAACACCGGATTCATGGTGCGCTATTCGTTCGCGCTGGCCGGCGTGCTCGGCGGGATCGGCGGATGGCTGCTCGCGCCGGTGATCTTCGTCGATCCGAACATGGGGACGCTGGTCGGCCTCACGGCGTTCGTCGCCGCCGTGGTCGGGGGGATCGGCTCGACGCGCGGCGCGCTCGTCGGCGGCCTGACCATCGGCGTGGTCGAGTCGCTGGCCAGATGGGCCGGCGCCGGAGAGTGGACGAGCGCGATGGTGTTCCTAACGCTGATCCTCATCCTGGTGCTGAAGCCGACGGGCATCCTCGGCGAAGCGCTGATCGAGAAGGTGTGAGCCGTGGGATTCCTGGACGACCTCAAGGGCGCGAACAAGGACGCGCAGGCCGAGCGCGACCGGCGCCGTGCATTGAAGGCGTGGGCACGGGCGCGCGCCCGCGGCTCGGTTCCCGCCGGCGAACCCGAGGGCAACGGCGACGGTTCGGCGCCGAGCGGCGCAGGCGACCGGCTTGAAGCGGTCTCCGGAGAGGCGGCCGCCGAGGAAGCGCGACGCCCTGAGCCGCGCTTCAAGGTGCTCACCTCGCCGGGAGGGATCGCGTTCTCGGTCCTGATCGTGGTGCTGATGCTCTGGCCGTACGTGCTGCCCGGCTTCAACCGATCCAACTTCCTGGAGATCCAGCGGATCCTGTACTTCGCGATCGTGGTGATGGGACTCAATCTCATCGCGGGCTACACCGGGCAGCTCTCGCTGGGCCAGAAGATCTTCGTCCTGATCGGCGGCTACACGGTCGGAGTGCTCACCACCGAGTTCAGCTCGGGCTTCCTCGGTAACCACTGGATCGCGCTGATCATCTCGGCGCTCTTCGGGATGCTCTTCGGGGCCCTCCTCGGCCTTCCGGCGCTGCGGGTCAAAGGCGCCTACTTATCGATCGTCACGCTGGCGTTCGTCCCGATCTTCTACGTCGCGTTCAACAGCCAGTTCCTCAAGCCGATCTTCAACGCGGCGCAAGGGATCTCGGACATCAAGACCCCGATCGGCAACGTCGCGCGACCGCCGAACCGGGTGGTCACCTTCCCATTCACCGACAAGGGCATGACCGACTACGACTACTACATCTTCGTGGTGATCCTCTTCGGCGTCTTGTTCTTCCTGGCCCGCAACCTCGTCAAGAGCCGCTGGGGCCGGGGCATGACGGCGGTGCGCGAGAGCGAGATCGCGGCGAAGTCCTCCGGCGTGCGCGTGTACAAGGTGAAGGTCACCGCGTTCATGATCAGCGCCGCGTACGCGTCGCTCGGCGGCGCGATGCTGACGACCTTCACGACCGGCCAGATCTCGCCGGAGTCGGCGGCCGCGGTGCACATCCGTGACTCGTTCGTGTTCGTCGTCATGATGATCATCGGCGGAACGGGAACGCTCGCGGGACCGATCGTCGGCGCGGCGAGCGTTCACGCCATCCGCCAGTTCCTGATCCCACAGGTGCAAGAGTCGTTCGGCCTGAATCTGCTGAGTTGGACGACCACGATCCTGGCGGTGCTCGCGCTCGTCAGCGTGATCACCGCGCCCTCCGGGACGGTCGGCATCTTCAACGAGCGCCGGGAGCGGGCGAAGGGCCGGAAGCGCCGGAAACACCCTGAGCCGCCGCAGGCCCGGCTACCGGAGGCCCTGGTACGGCCGCGCGTCCGCACCGAGGGGGTCACCGGGGGCGACATCGTCCTGGAGACGAAGGAGATGTCGAAGATCTTCGGCGGCCTCCGCGCGAACGACAAGGTCTCTATCGCGGTGAAGCGCGGCACCGTGCATTCGTTGATCGGGCCGAACGGGTCCGGCAAGACGACCTTCATCAACGTCGTGACCGGCGTCTACGTCCCCGAGGAGGGCGAGGTCTGGTTCGGCGGCGAGCGCATCGACGGCAAGCCGGCGTTCGTCACCGTCGAGAAGGGCATGGGCCGGACCTTCCAGAACCTCCAGATCTGGCGCCGGATGACGGTCGTGGAGAACGTGATGGTCGGGCTCCACAGCCGCGCGAAGGCCGGGTTCGTCGCGAACATGATCCGCACGCCGGTCGCCCGGCGCGAAGAAGCGGAGATCAAGGCGCGGGCGCTGGGGCTCCTCCAGTTCGTCGGCTTGGAGAAGTGGGCGGACGTGCCGGCCGGCGCGCTCCCGTACGGGCCGCAGCGATACCTCGAGATCGCACGGGCGCTCGCTCTCGATCCGATCCTGTGCATCCTCGACGAGCCGGCTGCCGGCCTCAACCCGGCGGAGGTGCGCGACCTTATGGGCGTGATCCGCCGGATAAAAGAAACCGGGATCACCACGTTCGTGATCGAGCACCACATGGATCTGGTCATGGGCGTCAGCGATGAGATCTCGGTGCTCGACTACGGCAAGAAGATCGCGGAAGGCACTCCGGCGGAGGTTCAGGCGAACGAGCGGGTCATCGAGGCCTACCTCGGCGCCGAGGCCGTCGAGCACGTGGGGGCATGATGGCGAAGGGCGTGGCGGTGCGCGGCGACGGGGAGGAGAAGCCGCCTGTCCCCGTTGCGAAGAGCGCGAAAAGCAAGAAGAGCGGCGGCGACGTGGTCATGGAGGTCGCCGACCTCCATGTGTTCTACGGAGCGGTTGAGGCGCTGAAAGGCATCTCGTTCGAGGTTCGCGACGGCGAGTGCGTCTCGATCATCGGCTCGAACGGCGCCGGCAAGACCACGACCCTCAAGACCGTGACCGGCGTGTCGGAGCTGTACAAGTCCGTGCGCGGCCGCATCACGATCGACGGCCAGCGGGTCGAGGCGTGGCCGGCGCACAAGATCGCGCGGCTCGGCGTCGCGCATTCGCCGGAGGGCCGCAAGGTGTTCGCCAACCAGACCGTGCGCGACAACCTGATGCTCGGCGCGTTCACGCGGAAGGACTCCGAGGTCGACAAGGATATCGACGAGCAGTACCAGCGCTTCCCGATCCTCGGGCAGCGCAAGAACCAGCCGGCCGGGCTGATGTCCGGTGGCGAGCAGCAGATGCTCGCGATGGCGCGCGCGCTCATGGCGCGGCCGAAGGTGCTGTTGTTCGATGAGCCGTCGATGGGCCTCGCGCCGCTGATCGTCAAGCAGGTCTTCGAGATCATCCAGTCGCTGAAGGACGAGGGGAAGACGATCCTGCTCGTCGAGCAGATGGCCTTCCAGGCGCTCGGGATCGCCGACCGCGCCTACGTGCTCGAGACCGGCGCCATCACGATGGAAGGCGCCGGCAAAGACTTGCTCGAGGACCCGCGGGTCAAAGAGGCGTATCTCGGGGCGTAGTTCGTTACCCGACGACCGTGCTTCTGATCAGCTTCGCCCGCACGATCAATCGGTTGATAGAGGTGTGGGGCGGATCGCAGGTCGTCAGCGTGACGACGGCTTCCTGGGTCGGGGCGATCACCGAGAAGTCCTTCGGATGGGTGACCCACGGGTTCTTGTGCCCGTCCACCTCGCTCTGGACCTGGTACACGTAGTCGCCCACCGGGGTCTCCAAGATGATCTCGTCGCCCGGCCGCAGCTTATCGATGTTGCGGAAGGGCTCGCCGAAGCCGGTCCGGTGGCCGGCGATCGCCACGTTCCCCGACTCGCCGGGGAGCGGCGTGTTCGTGTAGTGCCCGGCGCCGGCGCGGAGCGCGTTGCCGGTGGTCCCCTCGACGACGATCACGTTGATCGCCTTGCAGGTCGCGCATCCGCCGAACTTCTTGATGCGCAGCCGCGTCAGCGCACCGCCGACCGCGATCTCACGCCGCTTGTACGCTTCGACGACCTGCTCGCTGGCGAACTCTTTCTTCAGCGAGCCCTGGCGCTGCTTCGCCCAGAAGTCGGTGACCAACGGATACGACAAGAGCGCCACGCCTGCGAAGGCCATGAGCACGGTGAGGATGCCGAGCGCCCGTCGTCCGGAACGCCGGCGCGGAACGCAGCCCAGCAGGAAGCCGAACGTCGCACCGAGACGCTTCGGGAGCATCTCCTTGCGCGCGCTCGGACGCTCGGGGGTGAACGGGGTCCCGGCCTCGGGCCAGTTCTCTTGATCGTTCTGCGGGCTCATCGGTTCCTCCGATTAATAGCACAGGCCGGAGCGTCCCACCGGACGGTTTGGACCGGTTGGACCGATTCGCGCATAGGCGTCGCCGCGCACCCCATCATGTTGTAACGATCGGCAGACGACGAAGGATGCTTTCGGGCTGCCGGTGTCAGCTCGGCTTGTCGCCGTCGGGGCCGGGCCCGTACTTCACCCGGGGATCTTTGTTGGCCGGGATCTTCTTGAAATCCCACGAGACGACGCGGTCGGGGTCGACGCGGAGCCAGACGTGGCTCTTCGTGTCCGGGATCTCGTCGATGTTCCAGTATTTCTTGCCGAAGAGCTGCCGCACCTTGGTCAGCTCGGGTGTCCCCTTGATCTCCTTCGGCACGCCGTAGAGCACGGCGCCGCGCAGCTCGAAGTAGTCGGTGCCGGCGTCGACGCACAAGGCGACCTGCGATCCGGACGCCAGATCCTTCGTGCGACGGCTTCGGATCAACGAGTTCAGCCAGATCGCGCCGTCGTGCCAGACGAACCACATCGGCGCCACGTGCGGCCCGCCGTCGGGCCCGACCGTGCCGATCCGGAGCGAGCGCTCGGTGGTGAGGAGCTCGTTGAGCTCCTCATCGGTGAGGCGAAGAACGCTGCGCGGGAGCGGCATGCCGGCGGCAGCCTACCAAGGCGAGGCCGATGCCCACCCTGAGAGGAGGCTGAGAGGGCGAGGGAACTTCCCCCGTGCGGGCGGCCTCGTCTTTGGGTACATTCCGGATTCCGACCCGTCGGACACCTAGAGAGGGCACCCCGTCTTGTCGACCGTCATCGCACCCGTCCGCCGCCGCCTCGCCATCGCGGTGTCGCTGGCCGCGCTCCTCGCGACCTTGACCCCGTTCCCGCCTGGCGTCGACGCAGCGGAGTGCGGCAAGACCAGCGTCAATGCCACGGCCATCAACGACCTCGGGACCGGTACCTACAAGGGCCGGCAGGGAGGCCTCTATCCCGGCGGCTCGAACAAGCGCCCCGCGTCGCACACCGCGACGGGCAGCTCGCTGGTGAAGGAGCGGGTCCAGCCGCGCAAGGCCAGCGGCGCCGTGGACACCAAGAACGGGAAGCTCGTCTTCCTCTCGCTGGGGATGAGCAACGCCGAGGCCGAGTTCAAGCAGTTCGTCGCGAGCGCGGCCTCCGACAAGCTCAAGAGCAAGCGCGTGATCCCGGTGAACGGCGCAGTCGCCGGACAAGAAGCGAGCGAGCAAGCGGTCGAGGGACGCAAGTACTGGAAGATCGTCGACGACCGACTCGCGGCCGCCGGAGTGACGGGGGAACAGGTCGGCGCCATCTGGATGAAGGAAGCCGACGGCGCCCCGGAGCTGCCGTTCGACGAGCACGTCGACAAGCTCGAGGAAGACCTCGCCACGATCGTGAAGATCGCGAAGAGTCGGTTCCCCAACCTGTGGGTGGTGTACGTATCGAGCCGCACCTACGGCGGTTACGCGTCGACGGACGTGAGCCCGGAACCGTGGGCGTACTGGGAAGGCTTCGCTGCCAAGGGGTTGATCGAGCGTCAGCTCTCGGGCCAGCTGCCGGTCGGGACTGCGCCGTGGTTGAGCTGGGGTCCCTACCTGTGGTCCAACGGCACGAAGGGACGCGCCGACGGCCTGAAGTGGTTCTGCAGCGACTTCAACCCGGACGGTACGCACCCGAGCAAGGCCGGCGCATCGAAGGTGACGAACCTGCTCCTCAGCTTCCTGCACACCGACGTCACCGCGAAGGCTTGGTACACCGGGGCGTCGTCCGGATCCGGTTCGGGTTCGGGTTCGGGATCTGGCTCCGGATCGGGGTCTGGGTCTGGGTCGGGTTCCGGTACGGGCTCGCCGTCCGCCACGCCGTCGGTCGACGAGTCCTTCACCGCTTCACCCACAACCTCGTCATCGCCGACCGGCTCGCCGATCGCGGGAGCTCCGCTGACCGATCCCGACTTCCCGTGGAGCGTGCTGCTCCTCGCACTCGCACTGCCGGTTGCGTTCGTCGCGTACCGGCTGCTGCGCGGACAGCCGCTCTTGCCCCGGCGTCATCACCCACCGCCGTCCTCGTAAGTCATCACGTCGGCGTCGAGCTCCGCTCGGGCCGTCGCGCGAACGGCTCGACCGAACCATCCCTCGACGAACGACAACCGGGGCAGAGTCTCCACGGTCACCGTAGCCTCGGTGGTGCCGACCACGCACTCGCAAGAAACCAAAGTCACGCCATTCCGCTCAGCGGTTTCTCGCGCGGCTCCCTCTGGATCCTCTCCTTGACCGAGGATGGGAGCCTGCTGCACGACGGCCGCCAGCGCGGCGGCGTCCGCAGCCGCTTGCGCCCGGGAACGCGTCGCGAGCATCGACCCCAGGTCGGCTGCCGCCAATGCGAACAACGTCATCAAGGACGCCCCGACGGCGATCAGGATCGCGATGGAGCCGCCTTCCGCACGATGGCCACTCATCCGGGCTCGCGTTCGACCCGGTATTCGGCGGTAGCCGAGAGGCTCGTCTCCGACGGGAGGAAACGCGATACATACGGGACGATCAGAGGGACGCGGTAGTGCACGGTGACGCGCACCGGCGTGCCCACGGATCGATCGGATGGCGTCACTTCGATGTCGGCGCGGTCGGGGTCGAGGTTGCCCGCGCGGAGCGCTGCCTCGCGCGCGCGGGCGTCGTCGTTCCACACGGCCGCCTCGCGTGCGCCCTCCCGCGCGGCGTGTTGCACGACCAGCTGTTGCGCCACCACGAGTGCCACCTGTACGACGAGCAAGAGCGCGATGAGGGCGAGCGGCAGCACCGCAGCGAACTCAACCGATGCCGACCCGCGAACCCCATCCGATCGTCGGAGCCGCGTCGGACGCCGAGCAGGGGTGGGTCCTCGCGGTCGCGCGCCCGTAGGACCCACCCCGCACCTCCCTCTACGCGAACAGAGCGACGACTTTGTCGAAGATCGTCTGGAAGAACTCCGTCAGCGCGCCGCCCTTAGCCCAGTTCAGGAGCAAGAACGCGACGGTCGCTGCAACCAGAGTCACCAGCGTGTACTCGGCCGTCGCTGCACCGCCTTCCTCCGCCACGCAGGCGATCCGGCCGAGCAATGCACGACCCAGCCGCCGGGCCTTGTCTTGGAGCGATCCGAACATGTTCCTCCTTCCGGTCGCCCCATCCCCACGACCACGCGACCACCGCGCGGCCCACCACCCGGCGACGGCACCGCGCCACCGGATCGTCCTCGTTCATGTCACGGTTCCTGGAAGCTGCGAAGAGCGGTGAGCACGATGGGCGCAACCGTCAGCAGCACGAACGCGGGAAGGAAGCACAGCACCAACGGAAAGAGCATCTTGACCGGAGCGGCGCGCGCCGCTTCGTCGGCCTCGGTTCTGCGCCGGGCCCGGGCCTCGCGCGCCTGCGCGACGAGAACCGGCGCGACCGGCGTTCCGTACCGCTCCGCGCGACGAAGCGCTCTTACCAGGCTCCGCACTTCCGGCGCCGGCGCCGTTCGAGCGAGGAGCTCGTACGCAGCAGCGCGAGGCAGGCCGGCGTCGAGGCCACGAACCATCTCGCTCAGCGCCTCTCCCAGCGGACCACTCAACTCGCTCGTGACGATCCGCAGCGCTTGATCGATACCCATCCCGGCAAGGGCGCAGGCGGCCAAGAGATCAAGCGCGTCGGGCATCGCTGCGCGCGTGCGCTCCTCTCTCTCCCGGCCGCGGCGCTGGAGCGTGAGATGAGGCGCCCGCCATCCCGCGAAAGCGAACAAGGGGGCCGCGAAGAGCACGGCGGGCATGGGTGCAAGGAGCAGCGCGACCGCGAGCCCGGCGGCGGCGAGCAGGAGCTTCGAGCCGGCAAGGTGATCGGCGTCATCGCCCGCGATCTGCACAAGCGCCGAGCGCGTTGCAGGTCGAAGCGGCATGACGGCCCCGACGCGCGCCGACGGTGAGCGCCGCCGTGGTGGCAGCGACGATCCGATCCCCGCGAGGGCGAAGCGAGCTAGGCGATCCCGGGATCCGATCACGACGTTTCCTCGAGCCGGGTGAGCTTCCGGATCCAGAGGATCCCGGCGCCTTCGAGACCGCCGCCGGCGGCGAGCAGGAGCCAGCCGATCGGTTCGCCGAACAGAAGCGACGCTTGATCTCGGGCGCCGGCGCTCATGAGCAGCAGGAAGACCACCGGAAGGGCGGCGACCACGATCGCCGACATCCGCGCCTGCGCGGTGGAAGCGCGCAACTCGCGTGCGAGCCGGTCTCGGTCGCGCAAGGTCTCGCCCACCTCATCGATCACCCGGGCCAGCTCCGTGCCGGCTTGCCGGCCGACCCGGAGCGCCCGTGCAGCGAGCACGGCCGGCGGCACGCCACACCGAGAAGCGAACCGCTCGATCGCTACGTCTTGGGCGACTCCCGCGTCGAAGTCGCGACACGTTCCATCGAGGACGGAACGCAGCGGCGCCTCGGCCTCCTCGGCGGCCGCGGCGAACGCCTGAGGTAAGCTCGCGCCGGCGCGGAGCGGAGCCGCAAGCCCGGCGAGCACGTCGGGAAGTTGCTCGGTTATGCGGTCGGACCTCTGCGCGGTGCGCCTTCGGATCATGAGCTCCGGAGCGATCCCCCCGGCCGCTGCGCCTCCGAGCGCAGCCGGGATGCCCATCCACAGCGTCGCCAGTGCTGCGCCGGCGAGGCAGCAGCCGGTCGAGTATCGGACGAACCCCGCCGGCGATCGGTGCGAATCGGCTGCCGTGAGTCGCGCGGCGAGCCCACGACCGTATCGCGTGCGCTCCAAGAGCCGGTCGAGCGCGCGCCGCCGGGGCGGGATGAGGAGTCGAATGCGAGCGCGAGCGCGCAGTCGGGCGATCATCGATCATCGCTCCGTCGGAGCCGTGTGCCGTTGCCTCCGCCGAGCTCGCCGGGCCGTGCGAGTGCGGGAGCGACGACGAGCTCGTCGGCGGCCAGGCCGCAGATCTGAAGCACCTCGGTCACCCGGCGCGACCCAGCGGGCGAACGAACCATGTGCACGATCAGATGGATGGCGCACGAGATCTGCTCCCGAACGGCGTCGAGCGGAAGGCCGGTTGCGGCCATGAGCACCATCGCCTCGAGCCGGGCGAGGGCATCGCGCGCGCCGTTGGCGTGGATCGTCGACATCGAGCCGGTGTGGCCGGTGTTCATCGCCTGGAGCATGTCGAAGGCCTCGGCCCCACGGACCTCGCCGACGACGATGCGATCCGGCCTCATGCGGAGCGCGTTCCGTACGAGATCTCGGACGGAGACTTCGCCGCGGCCCTCGATGTTGGGCGGACGCGTCTCCAATGAAACGACGTGTTCCTGCGCCAGACGCAGCTCGGCTGCGTCTTCGATCGTGATGATCCGCTCGCCGGTCGGAATGAACCCCGACAGCACACCGAGGAGCGTGGTCTTCCCCGCGCCGGCGCCCCCCGAGATGAGCAGGTTCTTCCGCTCGATCACGGCATCGCGGAGCACGGTCAGGACTCCTTCGTCCAAGGTGCCTCGTCCGATCAGATCCGCACCGGACATCGGACGGCGCGAGAAACGCCTGATCGTGAGCGTCGGGCCACTGACGGCGAGAGGCGGGATGATCGCATGCACGCGAGAGCCGTCGGGCAGCCGCGCGTCCACCCAGGGCCTGCTCTCGTCCACGTGGAGCCCGAGCGGCGCCACGACGCGATCGATGAGATGACGGACCGCCGCGTCGCCCTCGAGCGTCATCGATACGCGCTCGATGCGGCCATCGCGCTCGACGTAGACGCGTTCCGGACCGTTGACCATCACCTCGGTCACCGCGGGGTCGCGTAGCAACTGCTCCAGGGGGCCGAGACCGACGATCGTGTCGGCGATCTCACCCACCAGACGCGACGCGTCGCGAGGGGCGAGCACCAAGCCGTCACGTTCGAGCAGACGCGCGACGGCCTCGCGTACGCGCACCCGCCGCTCCCATCGCGACGGAGCGTCGAGCACCGAAGCGGACTCGGCGAGAAGTGCTGAGCGGATCCGCTCACGCAGCAACGCGAACGCCTCAGCGTCCATCCGTACTTTCCTTCGCGATCGTTGCGGCAAGCCGGTCGACGGCGCGGCGCGCGGGACCTCTCGACGCCAGACGACCCGCCTCGCCTGCCTTACGAACCGCGGGGTCGAGCGGGATGACGGCGGCGGGCGCGACGCCGAGCACGCGCGACACGTCGCGTTCGGAGACGCGGAGTCGGGTCGCCATGTTGAGGACGTATCTCGCCTCCGGTCCGGAGTCACGAAGCGCAAGCGCGCCGTGCATCGATCGCAGATCGGGGGCGCAGACACACAACACGGCGTCGGCCGTTCGCAACACGGTGCGCGTGCCGGCTTCTGCTGCTCTCCCGAGGTCGAGCACCGCATGCGGGACGGCCGCGCGGAGCAGAGCCGCAAGGCGCTCGACCCGTTCGCGCGTGGGCGGTTCTCGGCGAGGCGCCGCGCAGAGCGCACGCCCTGCCGCGTGCCCGACCAGCGCAGAACGAAGTCCGGCCGGGTCGAGATCGTCGACCACGTCGAGCACGGACTCGAGTGTGGGCGCCGTGGTGGGCGACACGAAGATCGACTGCCCGCCGCCGGCCGCGTCGAGGTCGACGACCGCCGCCTCCGTGAGCGAGCGCGCGATCATCGCAGCGATCGTGGAGGTCCCGGCGCCGCCGCGAGCGCCTACCAAAGCGACGATCTTCCCGTCGACTCCTCCAGCGGCGAGCCGGGCCCGGGACGCAGCCTCTCGGACCGAAGCGCGCAGTGCGGACCGATCTCGAGGCCAGCAGACGATGTCCTCAGCGCGACAACGGAGGGCGACGCGCGCTACTTCCGGGAGATCGCCGTCTACCGCCAGCCCCACGATCGCAACCCCGGCGGGGGGAGGGTCGGCCGCGAAGGAGCGCAGCTCCCCCGCCCCGGCGACGACCACCGACGCCTTGGCCGGGTCGAGCGCCAGATAGAGGTCCGACGCGGCCTCCACCGCGTGAACGAGCTCGTCGACGACCCCCGGATCTGGATGGGCGACGGCGACGCCGATGCTCCTCACGCGCGAACCTCCGGTCATCCGGGAAGGTGGGGAGGAAACGAGAGGCGATGCTCGCACGGCGTCGAATGGGGTTCAACGGAGGATGCGCGATTCGCTCGAAGTCAGGCCATCTTCCCGATGATCCCGATGCATCGGGCAAGCATCTCGCTACAATCGATGGCACGAAGGGGGTGGTCGAGACAATCTTCCTGGACTGGGCGCTGGCGTTCGGCGCCGGGCTTCTCTTCGGGATGGCAGGCCGAGGGGAATCTGCCAGCGTGGGCGCCCTCGTCAAGACGCGCGCCTTCAAGTGGGGTCTCGTCTACCTCCACATCGGCGTGATCGCGATCTCGGCCACGCTCTACATCATCGAGCCCGCGTGGATGTGGATGTACTGGGTCGACCCGGCCCGGCTCCCGATCGTCGTGGTCGTGCTCTCCTTCCTGATGTACGAGATCAGCTACTTCGCCGGCTTCGCGCTGGCGTCCGAGATCGAGCGCTACCGCCGCAACGCGACCTGGGTGCTCACCGGTGCGATGTTCCTCGCGATCAACGCCGCCGAGGTCGCGACCAGGACCCGGCTGTTCCACATCGGCTCCTTCGAGGACTTCCACGCCGGCCGTGCGCCGCTCGGCATCGACCTGGACCCGTTCCGTCTCGAGCCGGCGATGGCGATCATCCTCGGGCCCGGCCTCCTCGCGACCGTGGCGGTCGTGTTCATCGCGATCCGGCTCTGGCGCGACGACGTGAAGCGGTTCGGCCGGCCGCCCGGCCGCGTGCGTGAGCGCCAGCCCGAACGGGTGGCCTGATGCAAGCCGCCTTCTTCGACCTCGACAAGACGATCATCGCGCGCTCGTCCGCGCTGGTGTTCGGTCGTCCCTTCATGAAGGAAGGACTGATCAGCCGCTCGATGATCGTCAAGGGGATGTACGCGCAGCTCGTCTACCACCTGCTCGGCGCGGACGAGGGCAAGATGGAGAAGATGCGCGTCGCGCTGCTCGAGCTGACGAAAGGGTGGGAGCAGGACAAAGTCTCCCAGCTCGTCCGCGAGACGCTCGAGGAGATCATCGATCCGATCATCTACGCGGAGGCCCTCGAGCTGATCGAGGAACACCGCGCCGCGGGGCGCCGCGTTTACATCGTTTCGTCCTCGGCCGAGGAGATCGTGAAGCCCCTCGCCGAATACCTCGGTGTGCCGCACGTGATCGCGACGCGAGCGAAGGTCGAGGACGGCAAGTACACGGGCGAGCTCGACTTCTATGCCTATGCCGAAGGCAAGCGGGAAGCGATCCTGGCGGAGGCGGAGCGCATAGGCATCGCTCTGACCGAGTCATACGCGTACTCGGACTCGATCACCGATGTCCCGATGCTCGAGACCGTAGGCCATCCGCATGCGGTGAACCCCGACAAAGAGCTACGTAAGACAGCGGAAGAGCGCGAATGGCCCATCCTCCAGTTCCAGAATCCCATCTCGCTTCGCCGGCGGATCGCAGAGCGCATGCCTCCGCCCGTTCCGGCTGCCGCCGTGCTGGCAGGAGCGACCGCACTGGCGTTGATCGCCTGGGTCTGGCTGCGCCGCGCACGCCCGGAAGACCGCGCGGCATAAGCCTCGCTTGGTCATTTCGCACGCATAACGCAACGCGCGTCCCGACCTTCGTCCCTTAGGGCCTCCGAGTAAGGGACTATAACCAAACAGCCTCATCGGGCTATGTCTTCGCGTCTCATTCGATCGTTCTCTATGTATAGCCCTCATATGAGGGAACGAGGAGGAACCGGAACTCGGGCGAAGCGGATGCAACACCCGCGAAACCGGCCCGGAACGGGACCGAGGTCCCAAGGGCAACAGCTCCGGTAACTCGTTGAAGGGGTGCATCACAGAGAAGAACTCCGGCAACGCGAACGCCGGATCTGGTGAGGAGGCCACACATGAGTCAGGCGATCAACAGGGCAAAGGGGCACCGCTTCGCACGGCTGGGCGTCGTGCTCAGCGTCGTGCTTGCGATGAGCGGTTTCGGCATGGCGCTTTCGGCGTCGGCCGCACCCGCTACGACCCAGTGCAACGGCGTTTTCAGCGGCGCGACCCCGCGTGACCCGATCATCAAGACCGCGGATGTCTCCGAGGCGTACCCCGGCGGCAGCGTCACCTACACGATCGAGTGGACCTCGACGGGTGCTGAGACCGCGGACGTGACGGACTGCTTCCGCGTCGATGACGGCTCCGACGACGACCTCAACGCACTCGTCGAAGCCCTCAACTACACCGACGAGCGCGCGAACATCGGCGGCGCCGACCAGGCTCAGAGCTGGAGCGTCACCGTTCAGATCCCCGACGACGCTTCGCTCATCGGCCACTCGGTCGTCAACCGCGCCAAGATCACGCACGGTAGCGTCGAGTCCCGCAGTGCCCTGATCTCGGTCGCGATCATCGAGCCGCCGTGCACCGAGAACTGCAACACCGACGACGACGGCTCAACCGACGACGGCTCAACCGACGACGGCTCAACCGACGACGGC
>JBBDRM010000096.1:80693-81912 GCA_040905475.1 Actinomycetota bacterium | reverse complement strand
CGACGACGGCTCAACCGACGACGGCTCAACCGACGACGGCTCAACCGACGACGGCACGGTGGTACAGGGCAACGTGATCAAGAAGCCCAAGCTGAAGCCGCAGGTCGAAGGCAACCAGCTCGCGCAGACCGGACCCGAGACCACGATGCTGACGATCATCGGGCTCACGTTCCTGATGCTCGGCACCGCGATGCGGTTCGCGCAGGTTGGCGGACGCCGGGTCGTCACGGCGACGGGGCCCGACATGCTCGTAGCGAGGACGCTGGCGCTGGTCGAGCGGACGGTAAACCGGAACGCTCGCTGGGACTGCCGCCACTAAACATCTGGCACCCCCCACCAGAGAGAGGAACGACCCTAGGGTCGTCCCTCTTGCGGTGTCGGGAACGCTCAGCCCAGGAGCGCCTCGTCGCCGAGCGAGATCGATTCTGCCTCGCGAACGATGCCGTAGATCCCGGCGTGCTCGTCGTTGTGGTCTCGGACGGTTCGGAGCACGTCCCGGTCGACCGGCAGATCCTCTTGGGCGTGCGTGGTCATGACGCATCGCGAGCACGGCTTGGTGATCTCGATGAGCGCGCCGCCGAGCTCGAGCGTGCTCCCGACCCACTCCTCTTCCACGAAGCCCGGCTCGAGCGTCTCGAGGACGACGTTCGGCCGGAACCGTCTGGCGTCGAAGACACCGCCCGGCTGGAGCTCTGCGAGCCGGCCGAGCGTCGAGGTGGTCACGAAGTGCACGACCGAGGAGTCGAAGAACCCGCCGGCGCGTCCGCGGAAGGTCCCTTGCTCGTTCTCGATCACCGGGCGTTCCGTTCCCCCGTCGGCGAGAACGAGCTCGACGTCGCGGCCGAGCCAGCCGCCGATCACCTTCCCTGCCGCCGGGTCCCCAGCGTCGAGCGCCTCGCCGGTCGGGAGCTCGATCTGCACCTCGCGTCCGGACGTGCGGCTGCGGGCCGTCAGGAGGCGCGAGACCTTCTTCGCGCTGAGGAGGCGGCCGGTCTCGGCGTCGCGCAAGGCCCAGACGCGGTCGCCTTCGATACCGTTGGGCCCGAGCCACGCGCGCTCCACACGCTCCCCCAGCATGGACTTCACGGGGTAGCGCCAGAGGGCGGCGACGCGTCCGACGATCACGCGGTCACGCTACCAGCCGGGTTCACCCCTTGGCCGCGACGTGGTAGTTGTTGGCGATGTCCTCTGGGATCTCGAGAACGCCTCCTGCCCGTCG
>JBBDRM010000096.1:0-80683 GCA_040905475.1 Actinomycetota bacterium | reverse complement strand
CGCCGGGTACCGCGACAGAGATGTCTCGGCCCACGCGACATGGCTAGAGCTGGACGATCCCCATGCCCTCGGGGAACGCGAGACCGATGTTGAGCGGGATCGGCAGGAGCGGCAGGTCGAGGATCGGCGCGAACGGCAGCTTCCACACCGTTCCCGTGCCGGGTCCCGGGCAGAGGATCGTCATGCACGGGATCAGGCCGAGATTGGCCCAATAGAGCGTCCCGTCAGAGGAGACCGCCATCCCCGCCACGCCCGGGCCCTGCAAGAGCACGACCGGGCGGGTCATGTTTCCCTCGTCGTCGACCTCGATGATGAGTCCCGGGACGACGTTGCCGACCAGGAAGTGCCCACGCCGCTCGACGATCGAGATCGGAACGTACGCGAGCGGGTTGAACGGAAGCGGGAACAGCGGCTGGATGAAGTTGGGTCGCTCGTCGACGCCGTGTGAAGCGCGGTAGGCGTCGCAGGCCGCAGTGTCGCCCTTCGCCGGGAACGGCGGCGTGAACCGGCTTACGGATCCTCCACTCGAGCGCCCGCTCTCGGGCACCAAGATCGAGCCGTCCTGATGCTCGGCCGCATACCCGGCCGTTGTGAGGTCGTTCGCCAGCACGCAGATCTCGGACGCGTTCGAGAAGTCTCCGGCGTCGTCGCGGTAGACGAGGAACAGCGATCCGACGCCCGGGACGTCGAACGCGCCGACTCCGAGGTCCACGAGGAAGAGGCGCTCGCCGTCCGAGCTCATCGTGCAGCCGGTGTTGTCCGGGAGGTGATCGTTGTCGTCGAGCCGGTACGGCGCGACGATCTTGTCGCGCAGCGTCCACGGGCCGTTCACGCCACCGGTCGCCTCGAATAGCCCCCAGCCTTGTGCGACGCCGAGCGGGAGATCGCCCTGATCGGAATCCTCGCCCATCAAGTACCGCACGCTGCCGTCGTTCTGGACGACCGTGCAGAGCTGCCCGTTGACGTCGTTGCCGTGACCGACGGGGTCGGCGCCGGGCGCGGCCGACGGATCGTGGGAGTGGCTCGGGATCGGGGTGGTGGCACTCAGCGCCGGGATCGGCTGCCCGATGTCGTACAGGTCGAGCTGGTTCCCCTGCGCGTTGGTGAGGTACTCCTTCGGGGGGCCGGCCGATCGGGCCGGGCTCGCGGCTACGGCGAGGACGGCGAGCATCGCGAGGACGAGATGACGCTTCACGGCTACCCCCTGGTGTGACAGGTCTGTCAGGTGAGTTTCGACGCGGGCCGTTGGGACCCCTGCCGGCCGGGCCGGGCGCGTCGGGGAGCCGCTACCCTGCCTCCCGAGGCGAATGGGGGCTGGTGTCCCTCCCGGTCTTCAAAACCGGTGCGCCGGTCTCAGACGGGTGGGTGGTTCGATTCCTTCCGCCTCCGCCGAGCCGCCGGCCGGCGACATCGTCGATCGGTCGCAGCGATGTCGCCGGGCTATCACTGAGAGAAAGATCGTTGGTGTCGCTGATTCGCCTCGTCACCACAGCCCCTATCTTCGAAGCAGGCGACCGAAGGGGAGACGCTGTGAGGACGCTACTGAGCATCGGTGCCGCGGTGATGATCTTGGCAGCGGGATCCAGCGCTGGCGTGGCGGATGGTCCATCACATTGCGTGCCCGGGCGGCCGGGATGTCTCCCGACTCCGGCCCAATGCGCGACGGGCCGGTACAACGGGTTCCATCGCGGCCCGTATCCGGGCGCCTTCGCCATTTGCGCCGGCGGCGGCGGCCGGGTAGCGCACTACTCCGGAGGGGATCCCCGAGCCGCGTGTGGCGCGGTTATCGCGGCCGACCAGGTCATCGTCGGCGACTGGAGTGATCCCAACGTCTGCCTCGCCGAACCCACCCCACCCGGACCAGGCGTTCGCGGCAACCGCTTCATCCCGGCGGTGAACTCCGGGGGAGGGGTCATAGCAACGGAGTCGGCCGTCGCAGCCGCCGTCGGGCGGGACGTCCTTCGTCGCGGCGGGAACGTCGTCGACGCCGCGGTAGCAGCGGTATTCGCCTACGGGGTGGTCCGCCCGGAGAACTGCGGGATCGGCGGGTTCGGTGTCCTGCTTTATCGAGGCGCGGACGGTCGGATTGCCGCGCTGGACTTCGGTGCTACCGCGCCGAATGACGCACGGCCGGATTCGCTCGAGGGCTCCGGCATCGACGATCACGCGACTGGACATCGAGTGGTCGGCGTCCCGGGAGTGGTCGCCGGGATGGCCGCGGCGCTCGAGCGCTTCGGCACCCTTCCGCTCTCGGACGTCATCGCTCCGGCGGAGCGGCTTGCCCGCGACGGCGTGGTCGTTAACACCTATCTGGCGAACAGCTACACCCACCTGGCTTCCAGCGAATTCGTCGCGCCGGCAGGAGGGTTGCCATTCGAGCCGGTTCCCGCGAAGCTCGCAACAGCGCGGCTCCGGCTCTTCCCCGAGGCCGCTCGGATCTACCTCAAGGACGGGCTCTTCGCCCCGTCTCCCGGAACGCGCCTCGCCCTCGAAGACTACGCCGACTCCTTGGCGCTGATCGCGCGCGTCGGGCCTGACGCCTTCTACAAGGGGCCGATCGCGCGGGCAATAGCGGACGAGATGGCGCGCTCGCGACGCAGTCCGTATCCGGGCGATCGCGGATTAATGACGGCTCGAGACCTCGCAGGATACCGGCCGGTTTGGCGGGAACCGCTCGTCTCCGTCTATCGGGGGACGACGATCTTGGGCGCGCCGCCGCCGGTCTCGTCGGTGATTCCGATGGAGATGCTCAATATCCTCGAAGGATTCGATCTGGCGGCCATTGGTCATTCGTCGGCGGATCACCTGCATCTCGTTGCCGAAGCGCAGAAGCTGGCGTACGCCGACCGCGACGCGTATCTGAGCGACCCGGCGTTCCGGCGGGTGCCGAGCGACGTCATGACGAGTGACGAGTTCGCCGCCCGAAGGCGAGCCTTGATCGCGCGGGACCACGCCGGAACGTATGGGCCCGGAGCGATACCCGGATATGGGGCGGGCTCGGCATCTCCGGCAGCGGCCGGCCACACAACCCACGTCTCGGCGATCGATCGAGACGGCAACGCCGTCGCGATCCTGTGTACGCTCGGCCCCGCGTTCGGCAGCGCGGTCGTCGCTCCCGGAACCGGCTTTCTCCTCAACTCGACGATGCACCTGTTCGAAGGCGCCGGGCATCCGGACCAGATCGAAGCGGGAAAGCGGCCGGTCGCGGGGGCGGCGCCCATCATCGCGGTACGCGACGACAACGCGGTGCTCGTCGCGGGCGGCGCCGGCGGTGACCTCATCCCGATCGCGATCGCTCACATAGCGCTGAACATCCTGACGTTCGGCATGGGAGTCGATGAAGCCGTCGACATGATGCGTTCGGACGAGCGAACCTGCTGTGAGCTGACGCTCGAAGAGTCGCGAGTTCCGCCCGGCGCGCGTGCTACGCTCGAGCGGTGGGGCCATGAGCTGAGCCCCCTCGGCGAATACGGCTTCGGATCTCTCGTTCAACTCGCAGGAAGCGATCCATCCGC
Source organism: Actinomycetota bacterium (assembly GCA_040905475.1). Taxonomy (NCBI): domain Bacteria; kingdom Bacillati; phylum Actinomycetota; species Actinomycetota bacterium. Next base: position 77,168 of record JBBDRM010000096.1, on the reverse strand, counting down.
CCAGATCCGTGCGTCCGCGTCCGATCCGCGGGGCGAACACGGTGCATCGGCGGAGTGAACGCGACGCACCGTCAGCTTGGGGCTTCGTACGTTTCGTCCGGCTGGGACCGTAGATAGGCAAGTACCGCGCGCACGCGACGGTTGTCGCTCGGCGTGTGCTCGAGATCCAGCTTCGTGAAGATGTTGCGGACGTGTGTCTCGACGGTGCGGAGCGCGAGGACGAGCCGTTCGGCGATCGAGGCGTTCGAGCGCCCCTCGGCCATCAATGCAAGCACTTCACGTTCGCGCTCCGAGAGCCGTTCGAGCGCGTCCTGCCGCCGCCGTCGCGACATGAGTGTGGACACGACAAGCGGATCGATGACGGAACCGCCGGCGGCGACACGCGTGATCGCGTCGTTCAGTTCAGTAGGGTCGGTGACTCGATCTTTCAGAACGTAGCCGATCCCCTCGGCCCGGCCGCTCAGAAGCTGCATCGCGTGGTGCGTCTCGACGTATTGCGAGAGAACGAGGATGCCGACCTCGGGATGCCGCTCGCGAATCTCCAACGCCGCAACGAGCCCCTCCCCCGTGTGAGTGGGAGGCATCCGGATATCCACCAGCGCGATGTCGGGCTTGTGCTCCGCGACGAGCTCGACCAACTCATGCGGCGTGCCCGCTTGACCGACGACATCGTGTCCGGCGTCCGTCAGCATGCGAGCGATGCCGTCGCGGAAGAGAACGGAATCGTCTGCGAGCACTAACCGCATGGAATCTCCGCGACGATCCTCGTTCCTCGCCCGAGCGGACTCTCGACGCGCATCCTCCCGCCGACGGCGGCAACGCGATCGTCGAGTCCTCGAAGGCCCGAGCCGCGCGCCGGGTCCGCGCCGCCGACGCCGTCGTCGGTGATCTCGAGCACGAGCGCGGACCCGTTCGCTCGGGCCGTCACGCGTGCATGTGAAGCGCCCGAGTATTTGGCGACGTTGGCCAGCGCCTCCGAGACCACGAAATATGCGGTCGCCTCGATTCGCGGCAGCAGCCGGCGCTCGAGGGTGATGTTTACCGTCGTAGGGATCTGCGAGCGATCCGCGAGCGACTCGAGCGCCGCTTCGAGACCGGAATCGGTGAGAACTGCCGGATAGACACCTCGTGCCAGCTCGCGCAACTCGGAAAGGGCGGCGCCGAGCTCGTCGACGGCGCCACTCAACGACTCGTGGGCAGGTGAGGTCTCGTCCCCAAGCCGGCGTCGCGCCTCGCGAAGGGTCATCGCCAGGGCGAGCAAGCGTTGCTGCGCGCCGTCGTGGAGGTCGCGTTCGATGCCGAGCCGTGCGGCATCGGCGGCCTCGACGATACGCGCGCGCGAGGCGCGGACCTCTTCGAGCTGTAGCTTCACCTCGGCGGTCAACCGGGCATTCTCCAAGGCCAGGGCGGTGGCGGCGCTCGCGCTTTGGACGAGATCCGGCTGGCCCAGGAGCGCCGCGTCGTGGATGAGGGCCGCGAGCTGCTTGCCGTCCCGCTCGATCATCGTCACCGCAAGCTCGCCTCCAGCATCGGGTAGGGCCACCGGCCTCCCTTCGAGATCGACGAAACAGTCCCGGTCCGGAACCCAGTAGACGACCTCGAGCTGCGGATCGTGTAGGGCGCGCGCCAGCGCAGCCCGAAGATCGGCCGGGGAGCCGCGCGGGTCCAGATCGACCACGAGCCCGCCGACGGCGGCGCGAGTGAGTTGGAGCCGGAAGACGCCGACGGCGAGGGCCGTCGGGATCGACAGCCTCGCCGCAAACCCCACATTGAAATGCGTCTGGGATGCGTCTCCACCGGTCGCGTACGTCGCTGTGACGAATGCCAAAAAGATGGCAAGCCCGACGCCGGCGATCCAAAGCTCGATCAACGCCAAACGGCGCGCCGGCGTCGATCGTGCAAATCGCCGCACGATGAGGACGATCACGGCAACAGCAATCATTCCGCCGGCTACGCTCGTCATGCGGTCGGCCCACTCCTCTATTCGGACGTTGGGTAGGGGTCCGATCGCGAAGCAGTCGCGACACTCTTGAGGCTCGGCGGTGAGGAACAAGCTCACCGCCCGAACCGCGAACGCCGCGTACATGGCCTTCACGACGACCTTCTCATCGCGTCTCTGTATGCGGCCCCACGGGTACGCGAGGATCGCGTGGAACAACAGCGGCAAGTCCACTCCCTCAAGCGCGACCGAGACAGAGAACAAGGCCGGATGCCGGTTCGCGGCGATGAGCCAGCCAAACGCGGCCGCCGTTAGCAACGGTCCCACGGCGCCGTCGGGACGCCGCCGCCAGATGACCAGGCCGGCGACGAGATAGGTACCGCCGATCACGATGTCCACCGCGACCGTAGGCAGTCCCTCGATGACCTCGACGACACGGATGGCCGCGCCCGCCGCGATCCCCAACGACAAGCACGCGGTCCAGATCCGCCGGGCGGCCGGACTCATGAGGCTTCCTCGATCAGGTTCCGCAGTGCCGCACCCGAGAACTCATGCTTCGGCAGGAAGCCGCGAGCCGGGCTCGTCGCGAGCCGCCCCGCCAGATCTGCACGATCCACGCTGGAAATGAGCACCACGATCGGAGGAGTCTCGTCTCGGGCGAGCTCCTCTGCGACGGCGAACCCGCTTCGGTCGGGGAGTCTGACGTCGAGCAGGACGAGTTGAGGTCTGAGCGCGCGCGCCGAGGCGAGGGCCGAGGCGGCGTCGATCGCCTCGCCGAGGACCGTGAACCCCTCGGCCTCGAGTGTCACCCGCGCCGACCGCCGGAAGCCATCGTGGTCGTCGACGAGCAGGAGCGTCATCCCCATGTCGTCAGCATCCCACCTGCGCAGCCCCGAAGGTCCAGTGCCACCACTGATTCTCGTTTCAGCGGTTCCACCGGCGCAAATGCCTCGCCGCGCCTCTACCGTCGAGCTGATTCGGCATGGTGCTTCGGGCTATGACGAGGAGGTTCCGAATGAACCGCACATCGGCAGGGGTGGCAGCCCTCGTGGTCGCACTCCTGCTTGCACCCACTGCATCCCTGAGCGCTCCGGACGGCCCCGCAAACCGAGCGCTCCTGCCCGCGTGCAGCGGGCAGCTCGCTCCTTCGTCTACCACCGAGGTGGCCAGCTGCACGTTCCGTCTCGCTCACCGGCAGCTGAGCATCGAGGGGTTCGTTGGCGCGGGCGGTGTGACCTTTCACTACATCCTTCCGTTTGCGCCGACCGCCGACCTCACCGTGGCGGTGCTGGGGCCTAGCGGCGAGAACCTCCTTTCGTGCACGTCGTTTCAATTCTTCGTGACGACCTGCACGAGGGCCGGGCTGGCAGGGGTGAGGCCGGGATCGACGCTCACCTGTGTGGCACGAGCGTGGACCAACGTCCGGTACGGGATCGCACGTGGCGGGTTCGGCTGCGCGAGCTGGTGATGGGTGACACGAGCGAGAACACATCCTACGAGGCGGACGCCGGCCAACCTTCGCGAAGCAGCCCTCGGGCATCCGCAAGTCCGCGGGCGTGCCGGCGTAGGGCGGAGATCCTGAGCGTCAGCTCGCTCGCCCAGCTCGCGTCCCAGTCAACGACGCAGGATCCGCAGGGCCGAGCGCGCCGCGTTCGCGCCGCACATCCCGTGGACGCCCGCCCCCGGCGGCGTCGCCGCCGAACAGATGAACACGTTCCCCGTACCGGTGGCGTAGGGGTCGAGGGCGAGGCGCGGACGGAAGACGACCTGGAACGGCGAGTTCGCGCCCGTCGAGATGTCCCCGCCGACGTAGTTCGGGTTGTACGCCTCGAGGTCGGCCGGCGTCGCGACCCGCTGCGCGACGATGCGCTCGCGGAATCCCGGCGCGAACCGCTCGATCTGGGAGAGCATCGCCTCGCTCGCGTCGCCGGGGTAACCGTGGGGGACGTGCGCGTACGCCCATACCGGATGCACGTTCCCGTTCGATCGGCCGGGATCCGCGAGGTACTGCTGGCCGACGAGCATGAAGGGCCGCTCGGTCATTCGGCCGCGGTGGACCGCTGCCTCGGACGCGACGATCTCCTCGAGCGTCCCGCCGACGTGCACCGTCCCCGCGCGGCGACACGCCTCCGCCGCCCACGGGATGCCGCCCTCGACCGCCAGGTCAAGCTTGAAGGCCCCGGGGCCATACCGGAAGCGGCTCAGCACCTGCGCGACCCGGTCCGGCATCCGGTCGCTCGCGATCCGCACGACGTCCCGCGGCGCGAGGTCGAGCAGTACGACGCGCGCCGGCGGCAGTTGATCGATGGAGTCGACACGCACTCCGGTCTCGATCGTCCCGCCCAGCGCCGCCAACCGCGCGGCGAGCGCCCGAGTTATCGCGCCGGAGCCGCCTTCGGCGACCGGCCACCCTACGGCGTGAGCGGCGGCGACGAGCATCAAGCCGATCGCGGCGGTCGTCGGGCGTGTCAATGGGTGGATCGCGTGCGCGGAGCATCCGGCGAACAGCGCGCGCGCCTCATCGCTGCGCCAGCGGCGCGCGATCACCGCGGCCGGCAGCAGCGCGTGGAGGCCGAACCGAACGTCCGCGATCGGGTGGCGCGGGATGCGCAGGATGGGACGCATGAGATCCTCGGTCAGAAGGTCGAAACGATCGACCAGCGGCCCGAACAGCCCTCGCCACGCGTCGCCGTCGGGCGCCCCGAGCCGGTCCGCGGTTCGTTCCATGTCCCGATACAGCGCCGCCGCTCGCCCGCCGTCGAGCGGATGAGCAAACTCGATCTCGCTCCGCAGCCAGCGCAGGCCCTCGGCCTCGAGCCCCAACGTTTTCAAGAAAGGCGACGCCGCCGCGAACGGATGGAACCCAGAACAGACGTCGTGGAGCAGCCCCGGGAGCGTCAGCTCGGCGCTGCGCGCTCCCCCGCCGATCGTGTCGGCCGCCTCGATGAGGTGAACGCCGAAGCCTTCACGAGCGATCGCCACCGCGGCCGCGAGCCCGTTGGGTCCGCCGCCCACCACGACTGCATCGATCAAAGCGGCGGCGCGGCGGCGGGCGCGCCCTCCCACGGCTGCCGTGCGAGGAGCGTGCGGATCTCGACGTCGCCTTCCTCGATGAGGCCCGAAGCCGCATCCATGATCGTGTAGTGGTGCGCCTGCCGCTGGAGCGGCTGCGATTCCAGGAAGATGACGCGCAGGTCTCCCGGCGCGAAATCGCACCGCTCCTGGATCGCTGCGAGCAACTGGTGGTGATGCAGGTGGCCGTCGCCGAAGTTCCACCCGAGCACGATGCCGGCGATGATCTCACCATCACGGACGTCGTAGGCCTCGACGTCGCCGACGGCGCGCGGGATCAACTCGTTGAACGCGCGGCCGTGGAGGTGCATCGCGCGGAACGCGAGGCCGCGCCCGACCAGCGCCCAGGCCGTCACCTCGTCGAAGAGCGGAGTGAGCTGCTTCGCGAGGGTCGGCGCCACCTTCTTGATGCGCTCGTCGAGCCGGTCCTCCATGCCGGTGCGGAAGAGCCACTGGCTGGCTCCCCAGTTGCCCGCGTAGTAGCGCATCGAGGGCAGGAACGAGACCAGATCCGGGCGGAGATTTCCGAGCACCGGGCCGGCCAGCAACCCCGCGCCCAGGAGCACGAGCAGGAGCGGCTCACTCGCGGAGAAGATGCTCACGTCGGCGTGCGCACCGAAGAGGAACAGTCCCGCGTACATCGTGAAGACGTTCCACTCCAGCGGGACGCCCATCGGAACGCTGAACAGGATGAACGAGTGGAACGCGAACATCATCGCGAGCGCGATCGCGGTCGGGAGCCCACCGTCGCTGAGCAACAGGATCAGCGGGAACGTGTACTCGATAGCAGTGCCGCCGTGTGCGAGCAGCGTCGCTACCTTGGACGGTCTGAGGTCGTCGGGGAACCGGCGGTACATCGCCTTGCGGATCTTGTACGACTTCAGGAACGGGCTGTTGCTCACCATCACCGTGACGACGCCGGGGAAATGGTGGTTGAGCTTCGAGGTCGCGGCGCCCCACCACACGGCGACCTGGACGATCTTCGAGCCGGCGATCACGTCGGCCGGGAAGAGGAACACGATCAGATACGTCCAGTGCACCTCGGCGCGCGCCGCGAGGAAGATCGTCTTGTCGCGGAGCCCGATCAGCGGGAGCCCGATCACGATCGGCAGCAGCTGTCCGCGGCCGAGCACCGGCTGCGTCAGAGCCCAGATCCCGGTGCCGAGCAGGGCTGCGTACATCAGCACGTCGAAGACCGATCGCGTCGTGCCGGCGGTGAACGGGATCCTCTTGGGCCACGGCGCAAGGCGCGTGGTGCCGGGGCGCAGCCAATACACCGCCGCGCCGATCGGCGGTACGTAGCGTGCCGTCAGTGGTCCGCTTGCGCCGCCGAGGCCCGAGACCTCGAACAGCAGCGTCCAGAGCGCGAGCTTCTGGAACGCGATCGGCTCGCGCCACCAGTTGCCGATGTCGCCGATCCAGCCGAGGCCGGGCCCCAGCGACACGAAGAACGCCCAGCCGAGGATGTAGAGGGCCATCTTGAGAACGTAGAAGAGATAGATGGGAGCCGGGACGCCGAACCCGTCGAGCGCCCAGGCCCGGCACATCATGCGGAGGCGTTCCTGGTAGGGCTTCTCGCTCCATTCCTGGAGGTCGAAGTCCGGCATCTTCGGGCTGAGGTTCGGCATGGCTGCCCCCGATCCGGCCGCTCAACTCCGGAATCTAATCGCGAGTATCCCGCCGCAGGCGAATGAGGTTCGCCGGTCTGCCCACGGGCCGCCGCGGGAACGTCGGCCGCCGATGTACCGCCGGTACCACGTGGAGTTCTGGCCGATCGGCAACCGCTTCAAGGCCGGGCACCGCATCCGGCTCCACCTCGTCGGGGTTTCCGCTCGCTACCTCGAGACAACGGCATCTATGAATCTCGTTTGCGTCGGGGTCTCGGCGGCTCACGACTCCTGCTGCCGGTGTAGCCGGGAGACCTCCACACCGCGCTGCCCGCTTCCTAGCGCGATCGCTAGTATCCCGCCGGAGGCGAATGGGGGCTGGTGTCCCTCCCGGTCTTCAAAACCGGTGCGGCCCTTCACGGGGCCGGGTGGGTTCGATTCCTTCCGCCTCCGCTGACCTGCACAGATGCTTTCGGCACATCGCGCCGCGACCGTGTCCGTCCGCGAGTCCGTCACGCTTCGACGTCGATGGGCACGCAGATCAGATGCGCGGGCCGGGTGTCCCTTCTCGCCCGGGTCCACCGCCCCTGCTCGCATCTCCAGGTGAATGCCAAGCTGGATATCGAGAGTCGAGACGCTCACGGGAGGGTGAGGATGAGGATCGCCCAGGTCGCCCCTCTCTACGAGAGCGTCCCGCCCTCGACGTACGGGGGGACCGAGCGGGTCGTGTCATGGCTGACGGAGGAACTGGTTGCTCGCGGCCATGAGGTCACGCTGTTCGCGTCCGGTGACTCGCGTACCAGTGCGCGGCTCGTGAGTCCTATCGAGCGATCCCTGCGTCTGGGTGACGCAATGGACCCTGGCGCGTGGCGCGCGCGGAGGCTTCCATGTCCTCGAGCCGCACGGGATACTCGCGTCCGAGACGCCTGATCCGCCCCTCGCCCGTCCGGGGATCCACCCACTTGACCATTCCCTTCGGCATCGGCCTCACCTCCCGCTCCCATCCACTATCCGCGCTCCGTGGGGACGGCCGGCAGGGCCAATGGTGCCCCCATCGCGGGCCCGTTGGCCCTGTCGGCCGGCGGAGCCTCTTCGTCATGGTGTGGCCGTCACTTCGGAGAAGGGGGCCCGGCCATGGCGCGCACCAGGGTGGAGACCCGCACGGGACCGGATGTTGAAGAACCCGAGGCCGTCCTCCTCTCGGTCGTGGAGGACGAGGAGATAGGGGCGGAAGCCGTCCACGAGCGGGAGTTCGAGGACGAGGAGCGGGCGTTCGAGAGGCTTGAGGCGGCGTTCCTCGACCGCAGCGAGCCGACGATCGAGGCGCTCGCGCCGCCGGAGCCGATCCGAAGCACCGAGTTCGTCTGCCGTTCGTGCTTCCTGGTCCTCGACCGTCACCAGCTCGCCGACGCGGAGAGGATCATCTGCGCGGACTGCGCCCGCCGATCAGAGGCGAAACGCGTGACGCGTGCGGCTGCGGCGACCCGCAAGGCGAGGAGGTGAGAAGGATGTGGTGGCGCGTCCACGATGGTATGGGGTGGTGGATGCTCTTCGGTGGCTTGTTGTGGCTCTTGTTCTGGGGAACGATCGTCTACGTGATCGTTTCGCTCGTCAGCCGAGGGCGCGGCGGTGAGCGCGAGCCGAGAACCGATCCGCTCGAAGTCGCGAAGCTGCGGTACGCGCGCGGCGAGATCACCCGGGAGGATTTCGAGGCGATCCGGAAGGACCTGCGGGGAGCGGCGTAGTCCCTCGCGGAGCCGATTCCGGCTCAGCCGGCTTCGCGGATCGCTCCGCGGAGGAACCGCACGAACCAGTTGCGCGCGAGCTGGGCGACGCGGTCGAGCGCTCCGGGCTCCTCGAACAGATGCGTCGCGCCGGGAACGACTTCGAGCGCGTTCGCGCACTGGAGCGCCGCCTGGGCTTGCCGGTTCAGCGCAAGCACCGCCTCGTCGCGTCCACCCACGATAAGAAGGGTGGGGGCTCGGACCTGGTGGAGCGTCTCGCGCGCGAGGTCTGGGCGGCCACCGCGGGAGACGACAGCGGCGATCGCGGCGCCGAGATTCGCTGCCGCCCACAAAGCGGCGGCGGCGCCGGTGCTGGCGCCGAAGTAGCCGATCGGGAGCCCGCGGACATCGCGCCGCGTCTGAAGCCAGCGCGTCGCTTCCACGAGCCGCCCGGCGAGGAGCTCGATGTCGAAGACGTTGGCTCGGTCGATCTCCTCCGCGGTGGTCAGCAGGTCGAACAGCAGCGTCGCCAGCCTGCCCTCGTTGAGCGCTCGTGCGACGAAGCGGTTCCTCGGGCTCAGGCGGCTGCTCCCGCTCCCATGGGCGAAGACGATGACGCCGACGGGGTCGGCCGGGAGCGTCAGGTCGCCGGCGAGACGCACCTCCGAGAGGTCGATCTCGACAGGGTCGGGAGGATCGGCCGTTCCCACGGCCTCGACGAGGGGCAGCATGCTCCCAGCCAGATACGCCGCGACCTCCTCGTCGCTAGTCTGCGTGAAGTCCTCGTAGAACTGGCCTATGGCGAGAAACTCCTCGGGCTCCTCCATCGTCACGACGTCGTCGGCGACGCGGGCGAGCTCTTCGACGGTCCTGGACGGCGCGACTGGGGTCGCCAGTACCACGCGCCGGGCGCCGCGCCGCCGCGCGATCGCGACCGCTGCTCGGACCGTGAACCCAGTCGCGATGCCGTCATCGACCACGATCACCGTGCGGCCCTCCAGGGACGTGGCCGCCCGATCCCCGCGATACCGGCGAACTCGACGTTCGAGCTCCTGCCGCTCGGCGCGGGCGACCGTTTCGACGTCGTCGCGGCTAAGGCCAAATCGGGCGACGAGGTCCTCGTTCAGGACGATGATCCCTCCCTCGCCGACGGCGCCCATTCCCAGTTCCGGCTGCCACGGGCAGCCGAGCTTTCGAACGACGAGGACGTCGAGAGGCGCACCGAGCTCGCGCGCGACCTCGGCCGCCACCGGGACGCCTCCGCGGGGGAGGCCCACGACGACGGGATCCTCGGTGCGCAAGAAGTCGAGCCGCGCTGCAAGGACGCGACCCGCCTCGCGACGGTCGCGGAACATTACGTCCACGCGTCCCGATGGTCTCGCGGGCTCGCCGACCCACCAGCTCGGCGGGTCGCTCGCCGGGAAGAACTGAGACAGAATCTCATCGATCCGCTCCTCCCGCGCTTCCGCCGCGGTGCGCACCATCCCTCATCCTTCCTCGGCGTCTCGATGAGAGGGGAAGCGGGAGCGATTCGAGCAGCCGCTTCGCGCGCTCCAGGTCGGTGCGGCGGCCATCTCTGACGCCACCGGCTTCCTCATCGACCTCGCGTGCCACGGCAACGACATCCTTGCGGTCGGCGTGCGAGACCTTCACGCCCGACAGATCCCGCCCGGCGCCGGTCGACACGATGACAAACACATCAACCCCACCGCGCGGGACGAAGCGTCCGAACCTGAGGCGCGTGTTGACGTCGGGGTTCTCGGCGAGCGCGTGCGCGACGGCGCGGACGATGAAGTCCGTGGCTGACACCTTCACGCCTGCCGTCGCACTCACGCGGTCGATCGCGTCCAGGATCGGAATCGCGTCGACGTCGAGCCGGCCGTAGATCTGGGGATCGCGCGGCCACGCCCACACGCCGGTCGCGATCCGCCGCCAGCCGCTCGTCCGCATCTCGTCTCCTCTCCCGCGGCCCTGGCCGCTCACTTCGCGGCCGGGGACCGCAGGATCCAGTGCACGACCCAGGCGAGAACGCCTGCGACGGCCGCCGCGAAGGGGATGAAGACCCACGTGGGGATCTCTTCGATGAAGATCACTTGCTCCGCACCCAACATGGCGAACCCTCCTCAACCGACCGCGAACTGCTCGAAGAACGACGGGAACGTCCCGAGCACGCCGAGCCCGATCAGCGCCGCCGAGGCGATCAACGCCTTCGGGAGGTCGACCTCGCTGCGCCGCCATGCAACACCGAGCGCCAGCCACGCGCCCACCCATGCCGCAAGGGCGAGACCGGTCTTGCCGGAGAGCGGTCCTACCGGGTTGCTCCAGTTCAGCCAGTTCTTGAGCGGCTCCGACACTTCGGCGAGGGTCGTGAACAGCCCCAGAACGAACGAGCCGAACGCTGCCGCGACCAGAGCAGCAACCGCCGGACCGTTGGGGCGAGCCGATTCCACTTCCGGACGTTCCATGGCCGATGTCTCGCCTCCCTCGATATCGCGCGTCGTCGACTCCATGTCATCCTCCCTCACTGGATCGGAGCCGCCTTGTTGATGAAGGCTCCGAACAGCCCCGCCACCGCGGCTGCGAGGAACGCTCCGGTGAACAGCGCCATCGCGAGCTTGCGCATCCGGTCATCGCGGGCGAGACGGCGGCCGTAGTAGGTCACGATGAAGGCGACCGCCGTGGCCAGGATCGGCGCGATCCAGGCGACGTGCTCCTTCCACTCCATCCCGAAGGTGTGCCACAAGGCAGTCTCCGGGTTGGCCAGGAGCCGTGAACGCGCGCTGGTCTCCGCCGCGTCGCGGTACCACGGGTACACGATGTAGGTGCCGGTGATCACCGTCCCCCACGCGACGATCGCCATCGACCAGACGCCGATGTTGAGCCGGTGGATCCGCTCGCGGATCCCGGCCGGCGTCACCAGGGCCGGCCGCAGGCTCCACAGCCCCGCGATCCCGCCCGCGAACGCGAGCAGAAAAAGCGTGCCCAGGACCATGCCGTGGATCACGGTCCAGAATTCGCGATCGGTCACGCTCATTGCGCCCTCCTCGTCCGAGTGCCGGATTCAGCCTCCTACGCGCGCGACCACCGGGCCGCGCAGGCATCTCACGAAGAGCCGGGAAGGGAAGTGTGGCGCGCCATGTAGGCGGCCGCCTCGGCTCTCCGGGAGACCTCGAGCTTCATCAGGATGTTCGAGACGTAGTTCTTGACCGTCTTCTCGGCGAGCTTGAGCCGCCGGCCGATCTCGCCGTTCGTCTTCCCCTCGGCGACGAGCTCGAGGATCCGCTCCTCGTGGGGCGAGAGTCGCGCGAGCTTCGGGTCCTTCAGCAGATGCTTCCCCTTGCGCAGGCGCTCCATGACGGCGCCGGTGACGGTCGGGTCGAGCAGGCTCTCACCACGCGCGATCGCGCGGATGCCGCGAAGGATGTCTCCGCCCCGCACCTGCTTCAGGACATAGCCCGAGGCGCCGGCAAGGATCGACGCGAAGAGCGCCTCGTCGTCGGCGAAAGAGGTGAGCATCAGCACCTTCGTATCGGGTCGCCGAGAGCGGATCTCGCGCGTCGCCTCGATGCCGCTCCCGTCGGTGAGCCGGACGTCCATCACGATGACGTCCGGACGCGTGCGCTCGGCTTCATCGATCGCGTCGCGCACCGAGCCGGCCTCGCCGACGACGCGGATGTCGTCCTCGGTCGCGAGCAGGCCCTTGATCCCGCCGCGGACGACCTCGTGGTCGTCCACCAGGAGGACGCGCGTGAAGGCCCGCTTCGGGCGGGCCCGCGGCGGTCCTGTTTGCCCCATTCGCTCTCCGACGCTCGGCTGACGGCGGCCTCCTGACGCGACACGCTACGTGGGAGCCTGGTAGGGAGCGAGGGCCGAAGGACCCCCGACCGCGGAGGCCTCAGACCCGAGCGGCGGCGGTCCGATCGGCCCTTGGATCGGCAGGCCGGCGCCGGTCTACTCGCCGTATGCGTGCTTCACGGGGCACCGATGGGAACCGGCTGGCTGCCGGCGGCGACGTTCTGGGCGCCAAAGCGGCCTGGGGCCGCGTCGGCTACGCGGGCGAGGCGTTCGCGCCGGCCCGCGGCACCTACCTGATCGGCGACGCGATGGAGCTGGGCTACACGACCGTCCAGGACTCGGGGCGGCATCCCCGGCGGGGACCCGAGCTCGCCAACCTCGACCCGCTCGTCGCGGCGGCCCTCTACGAGGGCTTCGCGGCCGAAGCGGGTCCTCTGAGCACCTGGAGCAACTGACGACGCTCGAGGCCGGCGCTACGCCCGCAGGGATCGGCTGCCGGGAACCGCGTGTTCCGCGGCGCGTCCGCGCGCCACGTGCTCGGCCTCCTCCATGCGCGCGAAGACCCCGGCCGCCTCCCCCTCGGAGAGCCGCGCGTCGAGGATCGGGAGGTAGACCTCCTCCTCCGTGGCGAAGTGCAGCGAGATCAGCGCGTGCAGCGCGTACAGGTTCCGGCGCAGCGTCTTCGCTTGCAGGTCTCCCGGCGTCGTCGCAGCCAGGTGGGCGCGCAGGGCGCTCAGCTCCTGGGTGAGCTTCTCCACTTCCACATGATCGCGGCTCATCGTCGCCGTCGCCTCGGAGGCGCCCATCAGGCGCGCGACGGCCGGATACAGCACCTCGTCCTCGGCGACCGCGTGGGGGATCAGATGATGCGTGAGGAACTCATAGGCCTCATCGATGAGGTCACGGAGGATCCCGACAGAAACGTACCCGACCCGATCCCCGTCTCCTTGAGCGTGTCGACCCAGATCCGCAACTCCTCGTGTTCCTCCCTGAGAGGTTTGGTGTGCATGGACATCGCCGATCACCTCGCTCGCCGTTGCCGTGGCGACGGGTACCGCAGGCTCGGCGGCAGGACGCGCCAGGGCAGCGGCACGTCCGGCCGTACGCGAGTGTCGTCGATCTCGAATGACAGGCGAGGAACGATGCCGACAACGCCGTCCATCCCTCGAACGAGTCCGATGAGGATCTCGACGAGGCTCTTGTTCTCGGGCCTTCCCTCCAGGGTTACGACGCCATCAGTGACATCCACGCGCACGACTCGAGGGTCGAGCCAGAGGGAGCGGTGGATCACGTCGCGCACGACGTCGTTCCGGATCTCGTCGTCGGGCCGCAGGAAGATCTTCACGAGGTCCTGCCGGCTCACGATCCCGACTACCTTCCCGTCGGCATCGACGACCGGGAGGCGCTTCACGCCGCGCTCGTGCATCAGGCGTGCGGCGGCGCCGAGCGTGTCGTCCGGGCCGGCAGTGATCACCGGCGACGTCATGAGCTCGCGCACGGTCAGCGCCTCGGCCTTGCGGCGCTCGCGACGCCCGCGCGCCCACGCAAGCACCCCGTGATGTTCCCCCACCGCCGCCCATTTCTCCTTGAGCAACAGGTCTGCCTCCGAGACGATGCCGAGGGCGCGTCCCTCAGGATCAACTACCGGGAGAGCGCTGACCCCGGAAGCTCTCAGGTGCCGCACGACGTTCTTGAATGACCCAGGAGTCTCGCGCGACGACGACGTCGCGCGTCATCACGTCCTTGACGGTACGTCTCACGACCGCTCCCTTCCTCCTCAGGCCGCTTGCTCGGCTCCGGTGGTGGTGATGGTCACCTCCGGCGCGTTGCGGATCGAGTTGTGCAACGGTGCACTGCTCCGCGACACGCAGAAGCGCTTGGCGGCGCTCCGCGGGGAACGATGCCGGCAGCACGAGGTGGAGGCGAGCGGCAGTCACGCGCGACCGCGCGTCATCGCTCATCTCGAAGTCGCAGTCGACCCGGAAGCCGGCCGTCGGGATCCCGTGGGGGCTTGCCTTCACCATCACGCTCGCCGTTCCAGGGCGAATCAAATAGGGGCCGCCGCCCCCTCGCCGGGGGGACGCTCGGCCCTGCCCCCGAGAGCCTGGGACTGCGAGTCTTTCCGTGGGTGGCCGACATGGCGACGGTGCTGCTCGTCGAAGACGTCCCCGACCTCGGCCTGTACGAGGCGGGTCTGTTGGAGCAGGCGGGACACCGGGTGATCCGGTGCGGCGGCGGCCCGACACCGTTCGCCGCGTGCCCGATGCTCAAGTACGGGGCGTGCCCGCTCGCCGACGCCGCCGAACTCATCGTGTTCTCGTGCCCGCTGTTCGGTCCGATACGAGGCCGGACCTACCGGGGGATCCACCTCCTGAAGGCCTACCGTGCGCATCCGGTCTACGGCCGGCGGCCGATGCTCGTCGTATCCGTGGGATCGCCCGATGACGTGGGCGGGCGTGGCCCCATGGAGGCGATCGAGAAGTACTCCGGTGCGCAAGCTGTTACATCTGCGGTGGAGAGGCTCCTCGGAACGGGCAAGGGCGGAAGAGGAACTCGGTCTGCGCCGTCCGTGAAGGCGGCCTCATGACGCGCATCGCGCCGGCATCCGCCGCCCGCCCGCAGGCCTCGGTGGTGACGACACACATCTCGCACCTGTTCTTCGTTGGGGATCGCGCGTACAAGCTGAAGAGGCCAGTCAGGTTCGCGTTCCTCGACTTCTCGACGCGCGAGCAGCGCGAAGCCGCCTGCCGGCGGGAGGTCGAGCTCAACCGGCGCCTCGCCCCCGACGTCTACCTCGGCGTGGTCGACCTGATCGGCCCCGACGGCGCTCCCTGCGACCATCTGGTCGCCATGCGGCGGATGCCCGCGCCGCGACGCCTCTCGACGCTCATCTCCCGCCGAGCCGACGTCGACGGTTGCCTGCGAAGCATCGCGCGCACGATCACCGCGTTCCACGAGCGCGCGGTCACCTCGGAGGAGATCACGCGCGCCGGGACCCCCGACGCAGTCCGGAAGAACTGGGACGACAACTTCAGCGAGATGGCGCCATATGTGGGTTCCCTGCTGCCGGCGGATGGATTCGAGCGCGTGCGCGCGCTCGCGCATCGGTATCTGGACGCGCGAGGGCGGCTCTTCCGCCTCCGGGCGTCCGAGGGACGGGTCCGCGACGGGCACGGCGATCTGCTCGCCGACGACATCTTCTGCCTCGACGACGGCCCTCGCATCCTCGACTGCATCGAGTTCAACGACCGGTTCCGCTACGCAGATGTCGTCGCCGACATCGCCTTCCTCGCGATGGACATCGAGCGCCTGGAACGCCCGGAGCTCGCCGACCGGCTGGTGGCGTGGTACCGGGAGTTCTCCGGCGACCCGTTCCCGTCGAGCCTCGCCGATCACTACATCGCTTACCGCGCGCTGGTGCGCTCGAAGGTCGCCTGCATCCGCGCCGAACAGGGCGAGCGACCGGCGAGAGCCGAGGCCGCTCGACTCCTCCGGCTCGCCCACGAGAGGCTGACCCGCGCCCGGCCCGTCATCGTGCTCGTGGGCGGGCTCCCCGGCACGGGGAAGTCGACGCTCGCGCTCGGGATCGCCGACGCCCGCCGCTGGGCGCTCATCCGCTCGGACGAGGTGCGCAAAGATCTCGCCGGAATCGCGCACTCCGAGCGCGCGCCCGCCGAGTACGCCGCGGGGATCTACACGCGCGAGATGACCGAGAGGACCTACCGGGAGATGCTCGCCCGGGCGCGGCGAGCGATCGCCCTGGGCGACTCGGTCGTGCTGGACGCGTCGTGGACCGATCGCCACCTGCGTGAGGCAGCCGCCGCAGCCGCCGCCGGCGCGTACGCCGATCTCGTCGAGCTCCGCTGCGCGGCGCCGCACGCGCTCGCGGCGGACCGGCTCCGAGCACGCAACCGAGAAGGCGGCGACGCGTCCGACGCCACCCCGGAAACCGCCCGCGCGATGCTCATGCGAGCAGACCCGTGGCCCGATGCGCGCACGATCGACACGACGCGTCCACCCGAGGAAGCGCTGGAGGAGGGGCTGCGCGCGCTCGACGCACCTCCACCACCGCCAGACGCGCTGGAGGCGCTCGCCGCTCTGGTCGCCGAGTAGGCTCAGCCGCGCAGCCTGGCGGCGAGAGGAAGCCGACGCGTCGGGGATTCGATGCGGATGCGCGCGTCCACGACGACGGCGCCGTCCGGGCCGACCATCACCGGGTTTAAGTCCATCTCCGCGATCTCGTGGTGTGCGTCCACGAGCGCGCTCACGCGCAGCAGCACATCCTCGAGCCCGGCGACGTCGGCCTTCGGTGCTCCCCGGTACCCGTCGAGTAGCGGGAAGGTCGTGAGCGAGCGGATCATCTCTTCGGCGTCGGCGTCGGCGTCGGCGAGCGGGGCGATGCGAACCTGAACGTCGTGGAGCAGCTCCACGGCCGTGCCGCCGGCGCCGCACGCGACGACCGGACCGAACACCCCATCGTGCACGACGCCGACGAACATCTCGACCCCCGTGGGAACCATGGCCTGCACGAGGAAACCCTCCACCGCGTGTCCCGCGCTCTGGACGCGGTCCCGGATCTCGGCGGCGGCGACCTGCGCCGCGCGGGGATCGTGCAGGCCAAGGCGAACACCCCCGGCGTCGCTCTTGTGAAGGAGCGTCGGAGCGACGGCCTTCAACGCGACGGAACCCCCGATCCCCCGCGCCGCCCTCGCCGCGGCGGTCGGCGTCGGGACGACACGCCACGGAACGACAGGGATGCGATATGCCTCAAGGATCCGGCCCACCTCCTCGGGCCGCAGCCATCGCGGCCCCGTTCGAGGATCTCCGAGAGGAGCGCGGCCACGACGTCGCGTCCAACGTCGGCGAACTCGGGAATGCGACCTTCGGGGCGTTCCCGCCAGGTCCCGTGCCGTGCCGCACGAGCGAGGGCGCGGGCGGCGTCCTCGGGGAAAACGAAGGCCGGGATCCCGCCCGTGCGGAGGGCCGCGGGCGCGCCGCGCGCGCCCATGAAGACGGCAAGCAGCGGTACCCGCCGCTCGATCCGGGCTGAGGCGCTCAGTTCGCCGCGCGACGCCCCCGCGGCGAACGGGCCCGCCAAGGGCCGGGCGTGTGGCTCGTGCTGGCCGTCGCGGCCGGCCTCGCGCTCCAGCTCGCCGTCGTGACCGTAGGCCCGCTTCAGCGCGTGTTCGGCACCGCGCAGCTCGAGGCGAGAGAGTGGATACTCGTGCTGGCGGGCGGCGCGGCGCCGGCTGCTCTGATGACGATCGTTCCTCGCATCCGGCGGCTCCGCGCTCCAGCGATTGGAGCATGACCAGCGCGAGCGCTCCCGTCACGCGGCCGCGCTGTCGATCAGCGCGCGCCCCACGTGGTCGAGGAAGTCCTTGACGGCGGCTTCCGCGACCCGGTGGAGCACGCCACGATCGAGCGCGCGCCCCAGCGCTCCCAGCGGAGGGGGATACCGGGCGCTGATGGCGAGCTGGGTGGAGCTGCGACCGAGCGGGGCGATCTCGAGGTCGGCCTCGAGGCTCGGGAAGAGCCCATCCGGGCCAGTGGCGTGCCAGGTCATCGGAAGCGTGGTCTTGGAGTCGAACCGGACGGGCTCGTGCAGCTCGACGGCGACTCGCTTGGCGAGCCGGCGTCCCCCGACGTCGAATCCCACCTCGGTCAGGAGGGACTCCCCCCGAGCGTAGGCCCGACGGGCCAGGTCTCCGAGTATGGCATCGGGTGACCGGAGAAGAGCCTTTTCGGTCTCCGCGAAGGCCATCGGGAGCTCGACGTAATACCGGATGAACATGCCCCTATCGTCGGCCAGGCGCGGCGCGCTTCGAAGGGCCGATGGACCTGCCAATTTCCCGCACGGCGGCACGGGGCTACCCGGCTAGCGCGACGGGGGCCAACCGGCCCTGGTCGCGCACGCGGTCAGGCGAAACGATGGGCACCTGAGGAGGCGCACCATGGGCTGGCTGAGGCGGACGCGGGAAGCTCGAGCGGAGCCTACCTTCGCCTTTCGCCAGTGCCCGGGATGCAGCTACAACTTCCTCACCGGGGAGGGCACGCGCTCGTGCAACTGGTACGACTGTCCGTACCTCCCGGAGGACCTCAAGGTCTTCTGCCCCGAGTGCAACTACAACTTCGCCACCGGCGAAGGCGACCCGCGCTGCACGGATCCGCCCACGTGCGAGTGGTCGGTGGAAGGCTACAAGCACGCGGAGAACGCGAAGAGGTTTTTCGGCGGCTCGGCGTCGGCACCGTGACCGGCTCGGCGGTCAGTCCATCTCGGCGCGCAGGTACAGGTAGAACAGCGTGGACCCGCCCCGTCCCGCGGCGTCGATCCCGTGCTGGACCCCCGCCGGCACGAAGCAGTAGGCGCCCGGGCCGAGTGACTTGCCCCCCACCGAGCACGATCCTTCCGTGACCCACACGTGATGCACCGAATAGCGATGCGTGTGCACGGTCACCTTCGCTCCGGGCTCCAGGCGCATCAGGCCGGCGGTGGAGCGGTCCTTCGAGTCCTCCCAAAGCGCCTTGACGGTCACGCCCCGCTGCCCGGTCGACGGCTTCCACAGCAGGGCGCGGATCTCGTCGGTGTCGAGCAACGATCTCCTGCGTATCGATCGTTCGCTCAGAGCCAGATGTCGGCGACATCGGCGACCCCCTTTCGTGCGCTTCCACGGCCGCGCTCGAGTGCCCGCTCCACGGCCTCGAGGACGACCTTGGTCTTGGCCGAAGGCACGATCTCCGCGCCGGGCGGCGTCTGCTCGATGAGCGATGGCTCGACGATCACGGCATTCCTGGCCTCCCGCGCGCACAGCGCGAGCGCCGATGTCACCTCGCGGCGCGAGGAATGCGAGGGCATGATGACGGTGACGTCGGCGGCGTCCACGAGCACGCAGCGATCCTCTCTCAGCAGCACGCAACCCGGAGGACCGGAGCAGATGACCGTGGAGTGGCCACCCTCGATCAGGGCGCGCGCGAGATCACGCCGCCCTTCGGAGTCAGGGCCCACCAGGAGCACGAGCCGGCGCTTGCGCGCGCTCTCCGCCGCGTCCGCGGTGCCGGCCGCTGCCCGGCTCATCGCGCGCCCCCCTTCGCAGCCACCGTCTCGCTCGGCCCATCTGAAGCCTCGGTGACATCGATAACGGCGTCCTCCGAGGCGGCGCGCTCGGGACGGAGCGGGATCGTCTCTGCGCGCGCCGGCAGCCGGGCCGGCTCCGCCTCCCCGAGCAGCGAGCGGACGGCTACCGTGAGCTCGTCGCGCGTCGGCCTGCGCGACAGGACCACCACGGACTCGTCCGACGCCAGCTGGATGGCATCCCCGGGATCGGCGAGCGCGACCACCGGCTTCCCGATCGACAGGTAGTAGAGCATGAGCTGCCACCCGGGCACTCCTTCCATCATCGTGTCGGTTTCGAGCTGGAGGTCGAGCACGACCACGTCGGCGAGTTCGACAAGAGGGCATCGCTCCCCCTGCCCGCCAGGGCACGTGTAGGTGGGCGCGAGCGGCCCGGCGCACGTGAGCACCCAATAGCCGTCGCGGCCGAGCCAGGCGCCCAGCCGCTCGGTCGCCTCGGGATCCGCTTCCACGAGCAGGACCACCCACGTCCCGTGCACCGCCACTCCTTGCTCCTCCATAGGCATAGACGGTCGCGCCTCGCCTCTGCCAGGGCCATCCGGGTCCCGCACCGCGGGGCCAATGACCCCGTGGTGGAGACGGGGTGGCGTCGCGGCGGTCATGTCGCCTCCGCGGCGATCCGTTCTGTCTCGACGGGCGCGGCGGCGATGGGGACGAGCATGATCGGGACGCAGGCGCGCGTCAGGACATCTCGGACCACGGCGGCATGGCCGGGCGAGAGATCCTGCGACCAGCCGAGGGCGATCATGTCCACTCGAGCCGACTCCGCGACCTCGACGACTTGCTCGCCCGCCTCTCCCCTGCGGATCTCGACCCGTGCGCCGGGTTCCGCGCAGTAACGTGCCAGGAACTCCTCCGCCCAGACCTCCAAGTCGTGCTCGGGGCGGTCCATGAACCGCGGCGCGTGCTCCCGATCGAAAACGTGGAGCGCGACGACCTCGACCCCGGAGCCGGCGAACACGTGGACGGACGACCGGACCGCCGTGGCCGCCTCGGGCGTGCCGTCGAGCGGCACGAGCAGCCTTCTCACTTCCTCGGGCGCACGCGACGGAAAGTCAGGCGGCACGACCACGAGCGGCTTCGAAGCGCCCTCGGCGACGGCGAGCGCGACGTGCCCGGCCGGTCTCCACCCCACTGCGTCCCTCCTCGTCCCGAGGACTCCGAGCAGGACCTGGTCCTCTCTCAGGGCGCCGGCGATCATCGAGATGGGATCGCCCAACTCCACGTGAAGCGGCACGTCTACCGCCTGCGCATCCCGCTGCACGGCCATCGTGCCGTTCTCCCGTACGTGGAGCGCCTCCACGTCGGCCTTGAGAACGCGCGCGAGGGCGCGCGCGGTGTCGAGGACCGGCCGCGCGGACGGACTGTCGTCGATGCACGCGAGGATCTTCACGGTCATTCCCCCCTCCATCCTTCCCCCTCGTACGCCAACCGCAGCCCCGGAGGGCGCACGGTCACACGGCGCCCGCCGGGTAGCATGAAGCGGACGCTGCTATCGCATTCGATGTCGATCCGGTCACGCTCGATCCGAAGCCCAACGCGCCGGCCTCGGAAACGCAGCCGAAGGCCGAGCGCGTCCCACGTCTCGGGCAGCCGGGGATCGAGCGTTAGTGCGCGACCGCCCGGGCGCACCCCGGCGAAGCCGCAAGCAAGCGCCTGCCAGACACCACCCATCGCCGCGAGGTGGAGACCGGCGGCGGTCGTCCCGGTAAGGTCGTCGAGGTCGAGCCGGCACGCGATCCGGAACAGTTCCAGTGCTCGCTCCGTCCGGCCGGCTCGGGCGAGCAGCGCCGCATGGATACCAGGCGAGAGCGAACTGCCGTGCGCGGTGCGTGGCTCGTAGAAATCGAGGTTGGGCTCGAACGATCCGCGCGTGACCTCCCCTGGCGCGAGGTGATGGAGCATGAGCACATCCGCCTGCTTGATGACCTGTGCTCGTGCAACTCGTTCTCGCCCGAGCAGCACGTCGGCGGCCACCGGACGGGCGGCGAGCTCCGAGATCACGACGGGCTCCAGACGCCGGAACCCGGCGAACTGCTCGTAGACGCCCGTTGCGGTGTCGTAGCCGTCGGTCAGCGCGGCCGCGATCCGGCGCCACCGCGAAGCCTCGTCCCTCGTGGCGCCGATCCCGTCGCGCTCGACCAGATCGGCGGCGCGGCCGAGATTCCAGCGCACCATGACGTTGGTGTAGGCATTGTCGTCGACGATCTCGTGGTACTCATCGGGGCCGGTCACTCCGTAGAGATGGGCTCGTCCGGCGCGGTCGAAGCGCACCCACGAGGCCCAGTAGCGGGCGGTCTCGGTGAGCAGCATGCGGCCCGGACCGCGGAGGAACGCCTCGTCTCCGGTCCATTGCACGTAGTGCCAGGCTGCCCACGCGATGTCGGCCGTGACATGCTCCACGTGCTCGCCCGTGCGGATGGGCACGATGCGGCCATCCGGAGGGCGCACGAAACGCGGAGCGACCTCGGTGCCATCGTCGGCGGATTCCCACGGGAAGTGCGCGCCTTCGTTCCGCCGCTTCTTCGCCTCGCGGCGTGCAGCGGGGAGCCGGCGGATGCGGTACTCGACCATCGCGCGCGCAGAAGCCGGGTGCGTCGCAGCGAGGAACGCAAGCACGAACACCTCGGCGTCCCAGAAGACGCGGCCGCCGTACGCCGGGCCGCTCAGGCCGCGCGCGCCCACGGCGGCTTCCCCGTCGCCGGCCGACGAGGCCATGAGGTGGAAGAGCGCGAACCGGACCGCGCGCTGCGCGTCGTCGTCGCCTTCGATCGTGACGTCAGCGTCCCGCCAGCGAGCCGCCCACTCGGCTCGATGCCCGGCCAGGAGGCGATCGAACCCGATGGCCTCCAGATCGCGAAGTTTCGCGAGGGCCGTCCGGGCGTCCGGGATGAGGTCGATCTTCCGCCGGTTCAGCCTTTGCGAGACGATCTCCGCCCGCAGCCCCCGCGCACGAAGGCGCTCGACGGTCAGCGCCGCTGCTCGATCGAGCGCGGCATCCTCTTCGGGACTTGCCGTCCGTCGATAGACGAGATGCGGCCCTTCACGATCGACGCGGAAGACCTCCGAGCCGCGGTTCAGGCACAGGTGCAACCGGCCCGGTCCCACGGACCGCGCGCCGAGCTGGCCGTCGATGTTTCCTACGTGCGTGCCGCTGACGACAACGATCTCGGTGCCGGTTGCGCACAGCGCTTCGATGCGCGCGCGCACCTCGCCCGCGTCGGCGTTGCGGTCGGGAACGGCGGTTCCGTCCCACTCGAAGACGACCGCCTCAAAGGTCCGGTCGGGAAGTGAGGCCGTCGGGATCAGGGCGGGAGCCGGCCCGGCAACCTCCGGGGGCGAGGGGGCGCGCGTCGTCGCCTTCATCCGATGCGCTCCTCGGCCTTCCGGGCTTGGTCGACCTCGATCGCGGCGATGGCTATGCCTCCCTCGTGGACCTGCCGGCTCGGCCGGCGCTTCTGCGATCGTTGCCCTCCGCGGACGGGATCGGCAGGGCCCTCCGGCCCGGCTTCGGAGGGGCGGAGGACCGTCGGGCGATTCAGCGGAGGCGTTCGACCCCACAGGATGAGACCGATCGACCCTTCCTCCGCGACTCGGTACCGGTCAGGCTGGGCGGGAACCGGTTGGGACGAGCATGGCGCAACGGATCCGGCAAGGCACGACCCCGGGCAAGGGCCCGGGCGGAGCGGCGCGCGATCTATCCTTCCCGATCGGACGGGTCGCCGGGATCGAGATCCGGGTCCACGTCACGTTCCTGGTTCTCATCGTGCTCTTCGCCGCGGGATCGGCAGGCCCGAACGGACCGGGCGCCCTGAGCGGACTCGCGTGGCTCGTCATCATCTTTTCGTGCGTGCTGGCCCATGAGCTCGCGCACAGCATCGTGGCGCGCCAGAGAGGGGCGCTCGTCCGAGCGATCGTCCTGCTGCCGATCGGAGGCGTCTCGAAGCTCGAGAACCTGCCGGAGGCGCCGCGCGACGAGCTCGCCATCGCGATCGTCGGCCCGTTAACCAGCTACGCGATCGCGGTGATCGCGGCCCTGGGAGCCGCGGCCGCCGGCATCGCGTTCCTCCCCATCGATCTGTACGACGGGCCGTTCGTGCACCGCCTCGTCTGGTTCAACCTGCTCGTCGGGACATTCAACCTCCTCCCCGCCTTCCCGCTCGACGGCGGCCGTGTCCTTCGATCGCTCCTCGAACGTCGTATGGATCTCGAGGCCGCGACGAAGCGCGCCGCGTCGATCGGACGCCTTCTCGCAGGGGTCATGGTCATGGCCGGCCTGTTCGTGAACTTCTGGCTCGTCGTCATCGGCGCGTTCGTGTACTTCGGAGCCTCGACCGAGGAGGTCGCGACCGTCATCCACGCGCGCGCGCGCGGACTGCGTGCCCGCGACGTCATGCTCCATCAGCCGCTCACCGTGGACGCGAGGATGCCGATCGCGAACGTCGTCGATGAGATGCGCTACTCGGCGCAGCGTGACTTCCCCGTGCTCTCCCAAGGGGTGTACTTCGGCATGCTCTACGCCGAAGCCATCGCCGAGAGCTCGGCCGCAAGCCGGACTCTGGAAGCCACGGACCGTTCCGCGCCGACGCTCGGGCCCGCGGATCCGATCGAAGGCGAGGTCATGAGCTCGCTCCTGTCCGGACGGCAGGCGGCCGCCGTCGTCGAGGACGGACGGGTAGTCGGACTGTTGCGTCGCGACGATCTCATGCGTGTTCTCACGGCGCGGCACCCGAGCGCCTGAGCGCGACCGCTCAGGGTGAGCCGGCCCGCAGCCGTCGCGCCATCCATTTCCGCGTCTCCTCGGCGCCCAACAGGATAAGAGGCGCGACCATCAGTGGGACCCACTGTCTCCACGACAGCGCATGGTGTCCGAGCGCGCGCCGCAGTGGCGGCAGGTAGACGAACGTCACGAGGGCGATCGCCTCGGTCGCCACGGCCCCGACGAGCAGCCGGTTGGAGAGCGGCCGGATCGCGAACAGCGACACGGGGGTTGCTCCTGCACTCGAAGGCGTTGGCCATCTGCATGAGCACGATCCCGGAGAACACCATGGTCGAGAGTGTGGCGAGCGCGATGCCCTCCGAAGGAAGCGGTTCACCTGGTCGCCATCCGAAGAACACCGCGGCTCCGAGTGGAAGCGTCGCGATCAGATTCGGCGCTTCGAGGGGTTCCGTGCGGTCGGCAACGGTCTGCGCGTTCCGCGGCACGGGTTCGGACTCGCCGGTGAGCGCGGAGTTGTCCACCTTCAACCCGTCGGAGCGCATCAACCGCGCATCGGCCGAGATCCGGTCACCCTCGCGAACCAGGATGACGTCGCCGGGCACGAGATAGGCGGCGTCCACCGAGGTCTTCCGTCCGTCGCGCAGCACGGTCGCGATGCGGGGCAGGAGCGCGGAGAGCGCGCGGGTGGCCCGCTCGGCTCGGTACTCGTGTGCCAAGCTGAACGCGCCGTTGATGAGAACAACCGCGATGATCGCCCACGCGAGCTGGGGCATCCCCGCTATGAAGGCCAGTCCGGCGGCGACCCAGAGGATGAGCGCGAAGAAATGGGTCAACTGGTCGGCGAATTGACGCGGGAGGCTCGGGCCGTGCGCTTGGGGCAGCCGGTTCTCTCCGAGACGGCCGAGGCGTGCGGCGGCTTCGCCTGCGCTCAGTCCCTGGCGTGTGGTGCCGAGCTCCCGGGTGAGCTCATCCGTGGTCGCCATGGCGGCTCGCACGAGACTGCCGCGGGCGGCCGTCTCCGAAGGGGCGGGATCAGCCTTCAACATGATCTCCTGGGACAACACGGTAGGAGGCAGGGAGCGCGGCGCACCTGGGCCGCGCGGACCGCACCGGCGGGGCCGATCGGCCCTGGGAGCGAGGCGCGGCCTCCCACAAGATCCATGTTGAGGAGTGAGCCGAATGGCACGGTCGACGACCATCGTGCTGCAGCACTCGATCGCGGAGGAGCTGCCCTGGGAGGCGTTCGCGCACCACGTCGACGCTCGGGAGAGAGTGCTGTGGATCGAGGGGCAGGCGCGGGCGGCCCTACTCCATCTACAGCCGGGAGCGTCGATCGAGTCGCACAAGCACCGTCGCGCCGCGCATCACGTGTGGGTGGTGAGCGGGGGTTGCATGTTCGACGGTCATCACCTCCGGGCGGGCAGCTATGCGCACGTCCCGGCCGGTGTCGAGCACGGCGCTCGAGCAGGCATCGAGGGGTGCACGCTCTTCTATCTCATCCTGCCCGATGAAGCCGCCGAAGGAGGCAAGACCGATGGATGTTCGTGAGCTTCAGCACCGACCCGCGACGACGTGCTCGCCGTCCGCCCCGATCGTCGAGGTTGCGCGAACGATGCGGCAAGACAACGTCGGCAGCGTTCTGGTTGTCGACGAGCACGGCGCGCTGAAGGGCGTCGTGACCGACCGCGACATGGTCGTTCGAGGCATCGCCGAAGGGCTTGACGGGAGCGCGCCGGTCGAGGGCGTGATGTCCCGCAACGTCGCGTTCCTCTACGACAACGCCGACGTGTTCGCCGCCGCGAGCGAGATGGCCGAGAAGGGCTTGCGGCGGCTCCCTGTGCTCGACGTGAAGGGGCACCTGACGGGTGTCGTCTCCTTCGACGACCTTGTCGTGACGTTCGCCGAGCAGATCGGCCGGCTGGGACACGCGGTTCGCAAGGAGATCCAGGCCGCGGTCCGTCCATAGCCGGGCGACTCCCAGAGGCGGGTGAGAGGAACCGTCCGATCTCTGGAGGAAGTAGTCCAATCGGGCCGGCGACCACGCCTGTCCCAGGGCCGATCGGCCCTGAGCCGGGAGGACCTCAGGCACTCACCCCAGCAGCGCGCCCGCTCGTACTGTGACCTGCGCCTTCTACCAAGGAGGAACGAGTGAGGGGCCGGCTCGTAGATTGCGATCGTTGCAGGAGCGCGGGGTCGATAGAGCACGGGCTCTGCCAGGTATGCCTAGCCGAGTACCCGAAGGAAGCACGGATCATCCGGCTGCCTCTGGAGCGAAAGCGACCGCTAATCACGCTTCATCCCGTGTTCGGAGCGTCAACCGCCAGGGCCAGAAGCCTCTCGAGAGTGGACTGAGACGCCCGGCCGAGCGGTGCTCGATCCCTACGAGGAGCGCTTCACTTCTGATGGGCTGACGTACCCGGTCGGGATCATCTCGTCGTCGATGCGATAGGAGAGGGCGTTATCGACTCCGACGACGCCGTCGATCCCCCAGGCGAGTCCGACCAGGATCCGGATCGCCCGGCGGCGGTCGACCTTTCCCTCGAACCTCACGATCCCTTGTGTGACGTCGACACGAAGCCCAGCCTCCTCCGGCCCCATCCAGAGCGTCCGGTCCACGACGTCGTGCACGACGTCTCGCAGGATGTCTCGATCAGCGCGTAGGAAGATCTTCAGCAGATCCTTGCGGCTCACGATCCCCACGAGCTTGCCGTCGCCGTCGATCACGGGGAGCCGCTTCACGCCGTGCTCGTGCATCAGGCGGGCGGACTCTGCCAGGGTTGCTTCCGGATCCGTCGTAACCACCGGCGCCGTCATCAGCTCCCCCGCGATCAGGGCGGCAGCCTTGCGACGGTCCCGCGGAAGCAGCGCGGGCTCGTCGCCAACCTGTTTGCTTGCGGAGGAGATCCGCCTCCGAGACGATCCCCACCAGCTCGCCCGTCTCGTTCACAACGGGGAGAGCGCTGACGTCCGCGGACTGCATCAGATGGACGAGCTCCTTGAACGGTGAGGCTTCGTGGGCGAGCACCACCTCGGTCGTCATGACGTCTCGAACGGTTCGTCGCATCACTTCCCTCCCACACGGAGCGATCTCGTGCAGCGTGCGCGCGCGGGCGTCCTTCGCGCTTCCGAGATGTCCGACCCCACGGTCACCGTGACCAACCTCGGGGAGCAGGAGGTGGAAACCGTCTTCGGCGTCATCTACCCACCGCAAGTGTCGCTCGTCGGCTTCGGGAGGATCGCCGACCGGCCGTGGGCCCACGAGGGGTTGCTCGGATCCCGGCCTATCGTCACCGCGACGCTCTCCGCGGATCACCGCGAGCGATGGGCATCGCGGAGGGCTGTTCCTCGCGGCGATCGACCACCTCCTCCAGGAGCCGGAGCACCTATGACCAGAGACGAGATCCGCCAAGCCGTCCTGCGAATCCTCGGGCAGGTCGCACCTGAGGCCGACCTCGAGGGGATCGACCCGGGGCGGTCGATGCAGGAGCAGTTCGACCTCGACTCGATGGACTTCCTCAACTTCGTCTCCGGGATCCAGCAGGAGATCAGCGTGGACGTCCCGGAGCGCGATTACCCGAAGATCGAAACGCTCGACGCCTGCATCGACTACATCTTCGCGGCGCTGGCTACCGCGACCGAGGCGTAACTCCGACCACTACTTACCGGCGGCCCTCGCCGGTGGAGCGGTCACCGGCGGCGGCGACTCGTCGGCGAAGACGGCGGCGACCACACCGGGAACGCACCGCGCGAGCCGTTCGGCGAGCCTCCGATCCCTCTCGTCCGGCGGACCGTCGAGCGTCACGACGCCGCCGGAGACACGGGCACGGAACGCTCCGATCACCCCGGTGGACCCGTCGAGCATCGCCTGCACGTCGGCCTCGATCGCCGTGTCGTCGCGGGCAAGGATCCGCAGGAGATCCCGCCGCGCGATGATCCCGACGACCTTGCCCGAGGAGACGATCGGGACCTGCTTCACGTGCGCGTCGAGCATCGCGCGCGCAACGTCGGCCACGTCCGATTCCTCCGCCATCGTGACGACCTCCCGGGTCATGACCTCGGCGACCGTCGCGGGAACGTGCGGGCGGCTCCGCGGCACGATGACGTGGAGACGCGGATCCGGTTCGGTCTCCAGCGGGAGCAGGTCACGCTCTGAGACGATGCCGACGATGCCGGTCTTCTCGTCGGTGACCGGCATCGCGTTGATGCCGTGCTGCACGAGGAGCGCCGCGGCTTCCTTGACCGGAGTCTCGTGCCGCACCGTGACGACCGGGGCGGTCATGATCTCCCTGGCTCGCATCGGCCCTCCAAACGCTGAAATGGATGTTCCGAGTGGCTTTGGTCCACCTCCATAGGCTTTCCTCTACCTCTCGGAACAGCCTCAATCTAGCCGGGGCCGGCCGTAGCTCTCAGGGGCGACAGGCCCGCCTCCTCCGGGTCGATGGCCCCGTGGCGAGCCGGCCCCGGCGAACTCGCGCGGCAGAGCGCTCGAACGCCCCGCCCAAGCAGGGCCCAAGGACCCTTCCGATCCCGGCAGGCGAGAGGGAGGCTGGAGGAGTCCGGCCGCACCGGAGGTGCGTGATGGCGACCGATCTTCGAGGAAGCCCTTCGCCCACGGGCACCACACATGGAGGTGTGTCATGAGCCAGACCACCGACTTCCCCGCCTACCACGCGCACCTCAACGAGCTGATCGCACAACTGCGCGCAGAACTTCCCGCAGCCATCGGAAGCTTCTTCCGCCTGCACACCGAATCGCTGCGCCCGGGCGCGCTCGACACCAAGACCAAGGAACTCATCTCCATCGGCATATCGATCACCGCCCACTGCGACGGCTGCGTGGCCTACCACGTGCATGACGCGCTCGAGGCCGGCGCCAGCCGCGACGAAGTGCTCGAGACGATCGGCGTAGCAGTCATGATGGGCGGCGGCCCCGCCCTCGTCTACGGCGCCCAAGCGCTCGAGGCGCTCGACCAGTTCGAAGACAAGCATCTCAAAACCGCAGGAGTCGCATCATGACACCCACCCAGACTCCGCACCGTTACGACGTCGATGCTGAATCCACGCGCGGCGGAGCCGCACAGGCCACCACGAACGGAAGGACGATCCGGTTCGACGCCTCCGCGACCCAAGCCCAGGATCTCCCCGGACCAGCCGACCTGATGACGGCAGCCTTCGCCGCATGCATCCTGAAGAACGTCGAACGTTTCTCCGAGATCTTGCCGTTCCGATACGAGCACGCCCGCATCCACGTCACCAGCGAACGCCAAGACGCACCACCGCGCATGACGAGAATCCGCTACGTGTTGACGATCGTTACCGATGAGGATGCGCAACGGGTCGACTTGCTCCACCGAAACATCAAGGGGCACGGAACGATCTACAACACCCTCGCCGCAGTCTGCGACGTCGATGGGGCGATCCACGTCTTAGCAACGGCGCAGGCAAGCGCATGGCACGAACACCCCACCCGGGCGAGGTGACTGGGATGCGTTCACCGGCGGAGGTCCTCCGGGAGCGCGACGCTCTGATCAAGGCTCGGTCGGATGGCGCCCGGCGCGGTGGGTTCCCGGCCTGCAAGCTAGAGCGCAAGGAGCTGTGGGATCCCACGAGCGTTTGGGCGACCCGCCTCCTCGACGATCCGACTTGCGACGAGGAGACCTGCCTCTTCCACGATCCTGACGTCAGAGGCTGCGGCCTGATCGCCTACGGCGTCGCCTTGCAGACCGACCGCCGCGCGCTCGCGTGGCTCCTCGCGCGGAGGGAAGCGAGGCGGGACCCGTGAGCCCCGGCTCTCCGGCGGCCTCGCGCCCCGATGCCCCGGCGCCACACGCGAAGCCCGGCACCCTGGAACTCATCGAGGAGACGCCGTTCCGCTGGCGCATCCAGCGTCGGACCCGCCGGGGAAGAAGACGAACGCGGACGCGTAGCGCACGAACATGAGCTTGCGGGCGAAGAAATAGCGGAAGCTCAGGACCAGGTCCACGTACGGGTTGATTCGCTGGGGGTCCGGGAGCTCGATGTTGAGGCCGACAGAGAGCGCCCCGGCGTCGCGCGCGCCGCGGTTCGCCGCTTCCATGATGCCGGGTCCCGCTCCCGTGATGATCGCGAACCCTGCTCCGCTGATCTCGGCCGGCCCCTGGCGGGCGAACGCGTAGTCGGGGTGACGGACCGGGGTCCGCGTCGATCCGAACATGAACACCGCCGGGCCGATCTGCGCCAGGATACGGAACCCCCGCGAGATCTCGGCCGAGATCCGTGCGACCCGTTCCGGTTCATCCGCGGCGGCCTCGGGGAGCGGCCAGGAAAGCAGCTCCTCGTCGAGGGTCTTCGGATGGACCGCAGGAGGCGCCACGGTCACGCGGGGTTGCTTCACCTCAGCGGGCAACCGCCGCAGGGTGCTTCTCGAAGTGCTCGACGTCCGCGTCCGAACCTGGGAAGACGAGCCCGACATGGCCATCCTCCCACCGGACGAGATACGGCGGTCCCCCGTCGGGTCCCCGAACCTCCAAGATCTCGCCGTCGCGCACGGGCTCCCCGATGTGGTGTCCCTTGATGACCAACCGGTCTCCTACCTTCGCCTTCATCGCTTCCTCCTCTCGGTCAGAGCTTGTAGCCGATCGCGCGCAGCAGCTCCTTGCGCTCGCGCTCGTCCTCCGCCGTCTCGACGCCGAGCGGCGCCGCTCCGTCGATCACGCCCAGGATCCCGCGCCGGCTCTCCGTCTCGGCGACCACGACCTCGACCGGGTTGGCGGTGGCGCAGAAGATGCGGCAAACCTCGGGCACGAGCTTCACCTGGTTGAGCACGTTCACCGGATATCCCTCGCGGACGAAGACGACGAAGCTGTGTCCCGCACCGATCGCGAGCGCGTTGCGTACCGCTAGGTCCACGAGTTCCGCGTCATTGCCCGCGCGCCGTACCAGCCGCGGACCCGACGACTCGCAGAAGGCGAGGCCGAACTTGAGGTGCGGCGAACTCCCCGCGAGCGCCTCGTAGAGATCCTCGACCGTCTTGATGAAATGCGCCTGGCCGAGGATGACGTTGAGGTCATCCGGCTTGTCGACCGCGACCGTGAACGTCTCCACCATTTCCTCCCTGCTTGACGGCTTCGGGAAGGACGGCCGGCCCGAAGGCGAACGCGAGCGGGTTCGATCCGACCGCCACGGCGTCGCCCATCCGCTGGATCGCTTCACGGCCCGCGTGGCGGAACTCGGGCGCGAGCAACTCCCTCCTGCGCACGTCACCCGGATCCATGAGGCCGAGACTCACGACGAACCCCGATAAGGCGCCGCTCTCGCGGAACCGCAAGAAGGCATGATTCAGCGCATCCGCTGGATACTCGTGCGTGTGCGGCAGAACCACGATCGCCGTGTCGCCGCTCTGCACGACGTCCCCCGCCACCTCGACGCGCAAGCCCGCCGCATCGAGGATCGCGCGCACGATGTCGATCGGATCATCCCGGTCCCGGATCCGGCTTTGCACCGGTTCGGGCAGGTCGAAGGAATCCGCGAGGGGGCGCTTCGGCGCCGGCCGCTCACGAGGCTCGAACCGCGGGATCACCGTGGGGTGCAGCTCGTCCTCCAGTCCACCTGGCGGCTCCGGCGTTCGATGGCGCGCGCGCGGTTCGAGCAGGGATATCGACGGGAAGCTCACCAGGTGTTGCTCCGGAGGGGCGGAGGAGACGCGTTCGAGCAGCTTCCCGGTCCGGCCGAGGACCTCGATCTCGGTGATCTCCGGACGGCCGGCGCGCGCACGCGAGGCCGCCTCGTGGACCAGCCTGCGCACGCTCTCGCTTCCCGGCTCGGCGTCCCCCACGTCGAGCACGACCGTCACGCGCGCCGCAGGCCTCGCCTCCAGCCCGGGCGCCGCAGTTCGGCGGCCGTGCCGGCACGCGCGCCAGTACAGAAGGATCAGGACCAGGGCGGCCAGGGCGGTCGGCAGCGCGAATTCCATGCGTCCATCGTTCCCGCGCCCAGCGTTCCCACCTAGGGTCGAAGGGCCCGGAGCCGGGGGGCGCCGTGACCCGTCGGGGCGGCTCGAGCTACCCGGGCAAGTCCGCACTCTCGGCGGCTCGCTGCTTCAGGACCGCGGTCAGATCGAGCAGCGCCTCGGAGAACCGGGCCCTCGGTGGGTCCGGATCCCGGAGGCGCCGAGCGTCCGGGGGCAGCGTCGCCAGATCCGCCTCGAATCGCTCCCGTGCCGCCGTGATCGTCCCAGGCGGCCCGAGGCGCCGGCCGCGCCGCATCACCGGCTCGAGGAGCGCACGCGCGCCGGGGGGCGCAGGCTCCGAGCGCAACGCGACGACGTCGCGCATGCCCTCGGCGCGGAAGACCTGCTTGGGGCCGGGGGCGGTCGCCTTGCCGGAGGAGAGCTTCAGCACCGGCCGGTCGCCGTACTGCACGAGCTTGTAGGCCGAGTCGAGCGACGCCGCGTCGGCGGAGGTTCCCAACTTGGTGCCGACGCCGAAGGCATCGATCGGCGCGCCGCCGGCCAGCATCTCGTCGATGTCGTACTCGTCGAGCCCCCCGCTGGCGAGGATGCGACACGAGGGCAGGCCGGCCTCGTCGAGGATGCGCCGGGCCTCTCGCGCGAGAGCGGCAAGGTCGCCACTGTCGAGCCGCACGGCGAGCCGTTCGGTCAGTCCGAGCTCCACGATCACACGAGCGGCCGCGCGCACGCCCGCCGGCGTGTCGTAGGTATCGACCAGGAACGTCGTCCGGTCGGGGAAGTCCTCCGCGAAGGCGCGGAACGCCTCGATCTCGAGCGGGAAGGCTTCCACGTAGGAGTGGGCCATCGTTCCCGCCGCGCGAAGCCCGTAGCGCCGTGCGGCTTCGACGTTGCTCGTCGCGACGAAGCCGACCATCGCGGAGGCGCGCGCGACGGCCATCCCCGCCTCGATTCCGTGCGTGCGGCGGAAGGAGAAGTCGACCAGATCCCTGCCGCGCGCGGCCAGCACGCAGCGCGCGGCCTTCGTCGCCACCGTCGTCTGGAACGTGATGTGGTTCAGCAGGACCGTTTCGACGAGCTGGGCTTCGGCGATCGGACCGGTCACCTCGACCAGCGGCTCGTCGGCGAAGACGACGCGGCCCTCGGGCACGGCCCACACGTCGCCGGTGAACCGCATCTCCCGGAACGCACGCAGCGTCGCCTCGTCGAATCCCTGAGACCGCCGCAAGTATTCGATGTCGGCGTCCTCGAACGAGAAGGACTCGAGGAACGTCAGGCAATCTTCGAGGCCGGTGGCGACGAGGAAGCCACGGTTCGCGGGGAGGCGGCGCGCGAACAGGCTGAACATGGCCGGCCCCTCCATCCCGCGGCGGAGGTAGCTCGCCGCCATCGTCAGCTCGTAGAGATCGGTGAGAAGCGCTCCCGGCATCGGCGAGCTCCGGTCTCCGGGTCGGCTACGTAGCCTTCGCCTTCGTCTTGTGTCCGTTCGTCGAGAGCTTTTTCTTGCTCTCGTGGGCGAACTTCGTGATCCGCCTGCCGGCTGTCTCGAGCGCGCCGAACGCGGCGGTCAGGACCTTCTTGCCGACTTCGGCTCCGGCCGGCTTCTTCGCCGTCCGCTTCGTCTTGGTGGCGGTTGCCATGACGTCCTCCTCTCCTCCCCCGCTCTCGCGGGCGCGTCCTTGACGTGTGTCTTCATCTCGTCCGTCGGGTTCAGTCTCGTCCGCGGGCCAAAGGGCGGATAGGGGCCAAGAGCCCCTCACGGAGAGGTCCGACGGCCGGCCGGGCGACCGGGGTCAGCCGGGAATCGTCGCTCGGACCGTCGTCCCCCTGCCTGGACCGGAGTCGATCTCGAGCCTGGCTCCGAGGGCGGCGGCGCGCTCATGAAGGTTCGGGAGCCCCTGCCCCGCCCCAATCCGGTCGTCCGGGTGGAACCCGTCGCCGTCGTCATCGATCTCGACCAGCACGCCGTCGCCGACCCTGCCGACGAAGAGCCTGCAGGTGGTCGCGCGCGCGTGCCGTCCCACGTTCGACAGGGCCTCGCGCACGAACTGCACGACGTGGTCGGCCGGCTCGATCCGGGCCGCCGCCTCGGGATCGATGTCGATGACCGCGACGACGCCCGAGCTGTCCTGCAGCTCCTGTCCCAGCCGGCGCAGCGCCTCGGCGGTCCCGGCCCGCGCCGCAACTCCGGGCCGCAGGCCGAAGATGTAGCTCCTCAGGTCCCCGATGACGTGGTCGATGTCGCCCACCGCCTGCTCGACGCGCTGCCAGGCGTCGGCGCCGCCGGCACTGACGGCCGACTGGAGCTTCATGCCGGCCGCGAACAGCGACTGGATGGCGCCGTCGTGCAGCTCGCGGCCGATGCGCTCGCGATCCTCGAGCACGGCCAGCCGGTGGAGCTCGTTCTGGAAGCGCGCATGCTCCAGAGCGATCGCCGCCTGCGAGGCGAACAGCTCGATCACCGAACGCTCCTCGTCGAGAAACGGCTGCGCCTCCACGGGGCGCCCGATCAGAAGGGTGCCGAAGACGCGATCCGCGACGGCGAGCGGGGCGAAGATCGCGGGACCGACCGAGGCCGTCTTCACGACAGGCTGATGCACCCGGGGGTCGGCAGACACGTCGGTGAGGATCAGCGTCTCCTGTGAGCGCATGACCACTCCGGAGATCGACTCGTTCGCTGGGAAGCGCATGCCCTCGAGCTCCGACGCGTGCTCGCCGTCGGCCACCCTCACGACGAGCAACTCGTCCCCGAGCTCCGGGGTCACGACGCTCGCGACGGATGCGTCGACCAGCGTGCGGCTCCGCCGCGCGACGATGCGGACGAGGCCCCCAGCCGATCCGCCATGAATCCTCCGCGCTTGCGCAGCGACGATTCTACAGGCCGGGGCAAGCAGCTCCCATGGCCGACCTGGGGACGCTTTGCCCGATTTGAGAGCGTCGAACGGTGCCGTCAGGACGCGCAAGCCCGGCGTGCGCCTGCACCATCCAATCCTCTCCGGACCGGTGACTTACTCCATCCAGTCCTCGTCGAAGGTCGCCTCGCGCTCGCACAGGGGCACGATCGTGACCTTCTGATCCGCGAGCAGGTCCGCCGTGCGCATCTTCACCGACTCCGTCTGCTTTCCCGACGCGAAGACGACGCTCTCGTGACGGGCAAGCTCTTCGTCGACGTAGAGCGGGATCCCAAGCAACCCGGCGAGCGGGGGGATCGCGCCGAGTTGGTAGTCTGCGAAGTCCTTCGCGATCTCCGCCTCGGTGGCGAGCCTCACGTGCCGGTCTCCCATCGCGTCGGCGGCGCGCTTCGTGTCGAGACGCCGCGACGCGGGGATCACCGCGAGCGCGTGCCCCACCGACGTGTCGAGCACGATCGTCTTCGCCACCTCCCCGGAAGCCACGCCGAGCGTCCGCGCCTCCTGGATCGCCGTCTCCGTGCGCGTGTGATCGAAGGCCAGGAACTCAACCTCACGATCAGCGAGGTACTCGGTGACGGTAGACATGACACCTCCCTTCTGTCGTTGTGATGCTCCAGCGTCACGCGGCTTCCGCCGCCCTCCGCCCCTCGGCTTCGAACCCGAGGTCTTCTTCGGCCTTCCGCCGGCGATCCCACCACCGGAGGATCGCTAACGCGGCTGCGGCAGCCGCCAGGATCGCGATCCATCTCTTGACGTTCATCCCGCTCACCTCCCTCGTTCAGGTTTCCGGCTGCCACCGGGCCTGTAAGCGCTTCATGAGCTCCGGCATCGTCGTGTATTCGAGCTCGTCAAGGCCGAGCCGGTGCGGCTCGAAGGGGCCCATGCGCCTCATGTAGTCGGCTGCCTCGAGCGCGGTCTGCCGAGCCCGATCGAACCCCGGGTCCCCGAACATGTCGCGCGGACCGACCAGGTGCCCCTCGTGGATCTGGAAGCCGAGCGCGACGATGCGGGGCGGCCCGTCGAAACGCGACGGCGTCGCATCCTCGACCGACGTCGGCATCAGCGGCCCGAAGTGCGACCCGCGCATCCACCCGCCGACGAGGTGCGGGAACGCGAACGGGTCGAGCACCTCGCCGACCGCGGGTAGCCCGCTCTGGCAGCGAACCGCCATCACCGGATCGTCCTTGCCGACGTAGCGCCCGGCGATGAGCGACAGCCGTTGCGTCGAGGTCGCCGCGGCGACGATGTTGAGCGCACGCGACCAGATCCGCCGGATCACGTACCGGTGCGGCGCGCCGATCAGCATCAGCAGGTCGTAATAGTCCTCCGGCGTCTCCAGTCGAACGACCTGACTTGCCTTTAGGTCGAGTACCTCGAACGCGAATCCGTCGTGCATCTTGGTGTCGATCACGAGGCCGGAGCTCGCGAACGGGTCGGCGAACATCTTGGCCAGCGGATAGTTGAAGGCACCCGGCTCGGTCTTGTCGGCGAGGAAGATGACCACGGGCTCGCTCTGACGCTCCTCGAAGACCATCTCCGCGTAGCCCGGACCCATCCCACGCAGGTTCCCGCTGAAGGCGTCCGAAAGCAGGTCCTGTCCCGCCCCGTAGAGGCCGAGGCCCTTCGCGACCTCGGTCGTTGCCAGGAACACTTGCCAGGCGAACTCGTGCACCAACCGGCTGTCGGCGCCGCGCGTGTGCGTCATGATGAGCGCGAGGTCGTCGCCGACGCGATTGACCTGCGCGTCGATCAGCAGTCCGGTCTCGACCGCGCCGGCCGCACGCTCGGTCGCGACCTTGATCATGTCGGGGTGGACCTCGGTGTGACCGACGAACCCGCCGGTGTCGGCCTTGATGATCGACAGCGTGATCTCCATGGCAGCCTCCTATCGCTTCTTGCCGGTTGGATCCGGGATCGGGAAGCGCAGCAACGCTCCCACGACATGGCCGCGCAGCGGCGTCTCGGCGAAGACGTGCTCCACGGTGCCGCCGTTTTCGATGACCCGCCGGGCGATCTGGTCTATGACGTCCGCGCTCGCGCGTGTGACGGCGCCGCAGATCGGGCAAGTCTCTCCGGTGAGGCTGAGCCACCCGCACGCGTCGCACTCCACGCCGGAAGCGGTGGCGCCGTCGTCCGCGAGAAGAACGTCCACCGCCCGGGCGTTGGATGCGGCCAGGGTGCGGCCGAGGCCGACGACTCCGAGCCGCGCACGGCGCGCGCGACCGAACAGCTCGGCGACGGCCTGGCGTTCGAGCGATCGCTCGTAGGCTTCTTCGAGCTTGGTGCAGCGTTCCCTGATGATGGCTGGAGTTGCGGTATGCGGGTCCAAGACGAAGGTCCCCGCGACGAGCTTGGCGAGCCAGGCGGGAAGGAAGGGCAAGAACTCTTCCACGCTCCCCTTGTGGCCCCCGAGCATGAGCATGTCGAAGCGGCGCTCCTCGAACAGCTCGCCGACGACCGTGGCGGTCTCGCGGTAATGGCGGTGGGCGACCTCCTCCGCGTGGCGGCGGACGCCATACTCGGCAAGGCCGTACCAGCCACCGAAATTGCTGATGCGCCTCCCCTCTTGCACCGTCTCATGCCACGCTTCGAGCTCGCCCATGTAGAACTCGAAGATCCGCGCGCGCCGGCGATCCACGATCACCGCGCAGTACCGATGGAACTCGTCGAGGAGAGCGTCGAGCGGCCGGATGTACGGCTTCGCGTCTGCGATCGCGACGTCCCACAGCTTGCGCGGCAGGCTCAGGTATTCGAGGAAGTCCACACCCGCGCATGAGAAGACGGCCACTCCGTGGCCGACCTCCTTCGCGATCCGCTTCTCGAGATCGAGGACCGCCTCGACGTCCCTGCGGAGCGAAGTCGCTGCCCGATGGTCGAGCGATTCCGTCGCGGCGCGGATGGGCCTGAGCATGTCCCGCAGCCGGGCACCCACCGATCGAGATTCCCGGATGTCGGGACCGAGGTTCAGGTACACCGACAGGACGGGGAACGAGTTCCCCCTGAAGCGGCGGATGCGATCGACCGTCTCCTGCGTCAGCATGGCGTAACCCCCGGCGTCTACACACATGCTCCGCGCCGAGCCCCGCCCGGGGGAGGGTCGGGCGGCCCCGAGACGCAGGGACCTTTGCGGGCTCCATCGACGCGGACTGCTCCGTCATCCGCGCCTGCCTCGTGACCCTGCGAGCAGGGGGCATCCGGCCCTGGCTCCGGGTCGCCGGTGAGGCCAGGATGCGAGCGGGAGGTGGACGACGTGAGGTTCCTGACCGCACTGATTCCGGTTGTGATCGTCGGGGGACTGATCGCGGGAGTCTTCCTGTGGGTGCGGCGCTCTGGAGCGAACAGGGCGGCCACGAACCCCAGCGCCGACGTTCAACCCCGGCGCATCTCTCTGCTCGCAGAGGCGATCGGGTACATCGGGGCGATCCTCGTGCTGGCCGGAGGCGGCGCTGCGATCGGGCAGCGATGGGACGAGATGAGCGAGACCTTTCGCATCGGGGTGATCGGGGCAGCAGCCGTCGGGTTCCTCGTCGCCGGCGTCGCCGCACGCCGGTCCGGCGAGCCAGCGTTCCGCCGCCTCACCTCGGTCGTCTGGCTCGTCTCGACGGTCGGCGTGGGCGTCACCGCTGCGCTGATCGCGACCTGGACCTACGATCTCGAGGAGCGAGCGGTCGTGACGGCGGCCGCGTTCGCGGCGACCGTGTATGCGACCATCCTCTGGCGGTTCAACCGGGGCGCACTCCAGCATCTCGCGCTCTTCGCGGCCGGCCTCGTCCTCGTCAGCTCGTCGGTGGCGTGGACCTCGCAAGAGCCGCCGGGTTGGACGTTCGCTCTCGCGTGGTGGGTCTATGGCGCCGGATGGGCGATCGGCGGCTGGCGCCGCCTGCTCGAGCCCTGGTGGGCCGGCGTGCCGCTCGGCACGATCACTGCGCTCATCGCGCCGACGGCGATCGAGCAGGACGGCGGCGTCTACGGGCTCGGACTCGTCACGGCCGGGAGCATCATGGCGCTCGCCGTCGGTCTGCGCTTCCCGCCCGGGCTGGCGATCGGAGCCGTCGGGCTGTTCGCCTACGTGACCGGCGGGGTCGTCCGCTACTTCGGAGAAGCACTCGGGGTGCCGACCGCGCTGGCGCTCACCGGCGTCGCCATCCTCGCCGTCGCCGTCGTGACGGCACGGCTGATGGGGTACGCGAAGAGGAGCCCGCCGGAGGAACGGACGGAGAAGCCGACGCTCCGTAAGGTGTCGTGATGCGAAACCCTTCAGACGTCGATGAGCACCCGGCAGCGCCAGCGTCCATCCTGGCGAACGCACTCCAATCCGCTGTAGGACACGCCCTTCGGGAGGGGTCCGGACGGCTCGAGCGCTTCCAGCGGCGCGACGTCGAAGAAGCCGGCGATGCCTCCGTCCTCCGCCTCCTCCAGAGCGACAACCGGGTGTGCATGTACCCGACGTGCCGTGCAGGAAGCGCGCCAGTCTCATCACGGTCCTTTCATAGCTGTGACTAGGTTGGAGGGGGCACGATGACGAGTGGGCGGCGCGCGTGGTGTGCGAGCTGGTGACTCACGCTTCCCAGCAGCAACTCCTTGAATCCGCCCATCCCCCGGCTGCCCACGACGATCATGCGCGCGTCCTCCCGCTCGGCGACCTCCATGAGGACCGTTGCCGGATGCCCGCCCTCGACCGCGCTGCGGAACGGGATCGAGGCATCGCGGATGGGCGCGCACCATTCTCGCTCGAGCGTCTCGGCGAGCTCCTTGCGGATCGTCTCGTCATCCAGGGGCGCGACCGGGAAACCTGCCGGTACCGCCTCATAGACCGGAACAGAGAAGACGTGAACGGCTACGATCGCCGAACCGAGGTCGCGCGCAAGCTCCACGCACCACCGGACTGCGCGAGCCGATCCCTCCGATCCGTCCAGGCCGATCACGATCCGGTTCGCGGCCATCTCAACCCCCTCGAAAGGGTCCTCGGCACGAGCATGGCAGGGGCAGCCGCCCGACGCAGGGCCCGGGAGACCCTCGGTCCGGGGGCCTGAAGCCTCTGCCCGGTTCCCCCTCGCGATGGAACGCTGACCCTGTGAAGGAGGCCACCGTGGCCGACGCGCCGTTGCTCATACGCAAGCCGCAGCCTGCGGATCCATATATGGACGCCTGGCAGCGGCTGATCGAGTCGGATGGGGTCGGTCCGAGCCGACTCCACGCCGTGATCCTGCTCGAACCCGAGTGTGGTGACGAGCAGTGCTTCTACTACGATCCAGCCGCCGGCGCCTGCCGCCTGCTCGAAGCGGGCATCCCCTGGAGCCGCGGGACGTGCCGTATGCGCACGACGCACACGGAGCGGCGGTCATGAGCGGATCGAAAGGAGCCGCGGCCCCGAGAGGCGGCAAGCTCGGCGTGCCCGCGGCGAAGCTGAGCGATCGCGATTTCGAGCGTGAGTCGCGTCGGCTCTGGCGCACACGCGAGGAGACGATCCTCCACGGCGGTTCCCACGCCATCCGCGCGCACACCGACCGGATGCTCGAGCTGGAGCACGAATACGTCGCGCGGTTCCCTCGCGAGACCCAACCGTCGCCGAGCCGCACCCGGCGCGGCTCACGGATGAACAGCCTGCAGCCCGCCGGACGAGGCACGGGCCGGCGCGCGGCGCCGCGCGCGCGGCGACCGTCCAAGGGGGCGAAGCGATGAAGGTCAGCAGCATCTACGAACCGGGGATCATGGCGGCGGAAACCGGGGAGACCCTGAAGTCCGCCGCGATCCGCATGCACGATCACGAGCTCAGCTCGCTCGCCGTCTTCGAGAGGAACCACCTGACCGGAATCGTGACCGAGCGGGACCTCGCGCGCGCGATCGCCGAGGGCGCGGATCCCGTGATGACCGAGGTTCGCGACTACATGACGGAGGGCGTCGTGAAGGTCTCCCCCGAGACCGACGTGTCCGAGGCGGCGGCGATGATGCTGATGCTCGGAGCCAGGCACCTCCCCGTCTTCGAGAAGGGGCGGATGATAGGAATGGTCTCGGCACGCGACCTCCTGCACGCGCTGACGAAGCCCGGAGCCCGGCTCGAGTAAGGTCGATCAGGGAGGAGGCGAGCTATGCGCATGGCTGCGATGCGGGGCCGTTGGGCCGTCGTGCTCTCTGCGTTTGCCGCGCCGGTGCTTTTGCTCGCGGCCTGCGGCGGCGGCGAGGAAGCGGGAGGCGCGCGCACGACGGTGGACGTTCGCCTTCAGGAATGGGCCGTGCTCCCGGCCCAGGCGTCCTCGCCGGCCGGCCAGATCACCTTCCGCGCGGAGAACACCGGTCCCGAGGACGAGCACGAGCTCGTCGTGATCCGCACCGATCTCGCGCCGGACGCGCTTCCCGTGAGGGACGATGGCTCGGTCGACGAAGAGGGCGCCGGCATCCAGATCGTCGGTGAGATCGAGGAGTTCGCGGTCGGACAGACCGAGAGCCAAACGTTCGACCTCTCGGAGGGGAAGTACGTGCTGATCTGCAACCTCATGCACACGGAGCACGGCGCGACCGAAGCCCACTACAGGATGGGGATGCGGGCCGCGTTCACCGTCACCTAGGTCGCCGCTGCGAGCAATGCGCGTCTGGCTCGTCCTGCATGTCCTCGCCGCGATCGGCGGCGTGGGACCGGAGATCGCCTTCGGCATCATGGGTCCCCGGGCGCGCAGGCAGAGCGGGGCGACCGCGGCGGTCGTCTACGAGGCGATCGCCCATGCGCGCGTCCGCGTCGTGTATCCGCTCATCGCCCTTCAGATCGCGAGCGGGATTGCCCTGATCCTGCTCGGCCGTCGCTCCATCCTCGGCGAGGCGTGGCTCGCGACGGCACTGATCCTCTACGGGATCGCCATCCTCCTCGTCGCGGCAGTGCTCACGCCGGGCTCCGCTCGAGCGCGCCGCGTCCTCGCGGCCGGCACCGAACCGAGTGACCCGGGACTCCGTGCGCTGTGGACGCGCCAGGCCGCGGCGGGATCAGTCGCGGGAAGCTTCCTGATCGCGGTCGCGGTCCTGATGGTCTGGAAACCCGGCCTGTGAGGGAGCAGCGATCACTCACGGAACCGGGATCGCGGAAGCGCTGATGGACGAGCATTCGGTGCAGGACTACGACGCCTGGTACGACAGTCCGAAAGGCCGGACCCTCTTCCACGTTGAGCTGGCCTGTCTCGAGCCGATGTTCGAGGGGCTGCGGCGACCCCGGCTCGAGATCGGTGTGGGAACCGGGCGTTTCGCCGAGGCGCTGGGCATCGAGTTCGGGATCGACCCTTCGCACGATGCCCTCCTGCTCGCCCGGGGCCGCGGCGTCAACGTGGTGGAGGCCACGGGCGAGACCCTGCCGTTCGCCGACGCTACATTCGGGGCCGTCCTGATCGCCTTCACGCTGTGCTTCGTCCGCGACCCCGAGCGAGTGTTCGCCGAGGCACACCGCGTCCTTGTGGCGTCCGGCGGCCTGGTCCTCGGAGAGCTTCCGCGGGAGGGACCTTGGGCTAGATGGTATGCCCGCCGCGGGGCGGAGGGAGACCCCTCCTTCCGCGACGCGCACTTCCTCGCGCAGGAGGAGATCCAGTCGATGCTCGCGCGTGCCGGATTTCGTCTGGTATCGATCCGCTCGTCGCTCTACCAGCCGCCCGGCCCCGCGGCGTACGAGGCAGAGGCGCCGCGCGCTGGCTACGACCCAGCGGCGGGCTTCGTCGCGGCGCTCGCCGTCCACGAGTGAACCGGCGCCCGGCGCCGATAGGCCCCTCCGGGTAGGGCCGGGCGACCCTATCCGCCCTGTCGCCTTGGCGTGGACGCTGGCGGCGGCACGGGACCGGGAGGCAAGAGTCGATCACGAGACCACGATCCTTCCAGCGGAACCCCAAAGGCCGATGCGAGGTCGGGTCCTGGGCGGTCGTCCATGATCCCTCAACCCTGACGCGATGAAGCACGACCTTGAGGCATCCCCGACCGCATCTCCCGTTGAGCGATTGGAGGAGCTCACCCGCGAGCAGTGCTTAGCACTGCTGGCAACGGTTACGGTAGGCCGGCTCGGCGTGAGCATCCAGGCCCTTCCCGCGATCCTGCCCGTCAACTTCGCCCTCGCAGGCGATCAGATCGTCATCCGCACCGTTCCCGGGACCAAACTGGATGCTGCCATCCACCAGCGGGTAGTGGCATTCGAGGTCGACGACCACGATCCCGCCGGAGCGTGGGGATGGAG
Organism: Actinomycetota bacterium; assembly: GCA_040905475.1. Classification (NCBI taxonomy): domain Bacteria; kingdom Bacillati; phylum Actinomycetota; species Actinomycetota bacterium. The sequence continues at coordinate 34,123 of JBBDRM010000096.1, read as the reverse complement.
CGTCCTCATCTGCGGACAGGGCTCGGAGATCACCGATCCCTCCGAGTTGGCGGAGGCTCGCGCCCTACCGCTGCGCGCCTGGGCGTTCAGGGACGGGTCCGCCGACCGCTTCCTGCGGATCGAGACGGCCCTCGTCAGCGGTCGAAGCTTCGGTGTCCCGCCGGCCGCGACACAGAGGTGATTCCCACTCTGAATCCGCGCTGGCCGGCCGACGATAATGATTGCCGTGAACCGCTTTCAGCCGAGCAGCGCACGCATCTCAGCTCCCAACGTCACTCGAGTGCAGCCCGTCTGCGTGGGCCCTCGCCGATCTGGAGCCGGCTCGGGGGCACGACGACCACGGGACAGGTCGCGTGGTTCGTCACCTGCGTCGCGACTGATCCGATCAGCACTCCCTTGAACACCCCGAGCCCGCGCGAGCCCATCACCACCAGATCCGCGCCCTCCGCAGCATCCAGGATCGCGCCCGCCGGCGAGCGTTCGATCGAGATGGGCCTGATCGGAACGTCGAACGTATCCGCGTCGACCGCGGCAAGCGCCGCGTCGATGACCTGCCGAGAAGCGTGCTCGTACGGCCTGCTCTCAGAGGGAGTGGTCGCCAGTCCGCCGATGTATGGCGGAAGCCATGCATGGACCACCTCGAGGGTAGCCCCTCGCACTCGAGCCGCTTCGAGCGCCCACCGCAGCGCTCTGTTCGCCGTGTCCGATCCGTCGACGGCGGCGACGACCCGTTCTTCCCGGTTGGTCGGTCCGTCGGGGATCTTGCGGATGATGGCGACCGGGGTTGCGCTGTGACGGAGGCAGCGCTGGCTGACTGAACCGACCAGCAGACCGCGGAACCCGCCCAGCCCACGCGCGCCGAGAACCAACAGCTCCTTCCCCACAGCCGCCTCGACCAGCGCGCGCGCCGGCAGGTCGCAGACGACCTGCTGGTCGACGGTGGCGGCCGCCTCGGGGCCGATCGCGGCTTCCGTGATCCGCGACAAGGCTTCGAGCGCATCGGCCGCGTTGTAGCCGGGCATGGCCGAGTCGCGGCGGAAAGAGGCGATGCAGAGCACCAGCGCCATGGGGTACATCGCGACGCGCTGGTACCAGCAGATCGTGCACGGGACGTACCCCGCCACCTCCGAGTAGTAGAGACTCCCGGTCGTGGCGACGAGAGCGACCGCCCAGGCCAGCGGCAGGGCCGCGGGGCGATCCACGCTCGCAGCCCTTCCGCTCCTTCGCTCCCGTACCCGGTCAGCTTGCCCCACACCCAGAGCCCGGACGCGGACAGCACGACGAGGTTCGCGACCACCGTGAGGAGCGCGAAGAACATCGACATCGTCTGGACTTCCATCCCTTCCTCATCTCACCCGGCGGCGCGCCACGGCCACCAGAGCGGACGGGCCCCGGGCCGCCGGGCCGGATGGCCGTGAGCCGGCCAGCGGAGCTGCTCACCGGGCCCTGCCTTCCGGGGCTCGCTCGGCTACGAGACGAAAACGGTTCCCTTCATCCAGGGATGCGGGATGCAGTGGTAGGCGTAGGTTCCCGGCTCGGTGAACGTGTGACTCCAGGACTGGCCGGCGTTCAGGAACCCGGAATCGAAGCTTCCGTCGTCGGCCGTCACGGTGTGTGCGACCTCGTCGCCGTTGGTCCAGGTAACGGTCGTTCCGGCCTTGACCCGGATCACGGCGGGGTCGTACGCGTGCTCTGCGTTGGCCTGATCCCAGGCTCCCTGGGTGATCGTGACGGGCTGCCCGGCGGGTTCGCCGCCGTGGCCGTCATCGCCGGCCGGCGGCGGGTTGTCCGCGCCGGGTGCGAAAACCTCCGGGTTCGCCGCGCCCTCCGCCATGATCGAGCCGAGGGCTCCCTTGTGGACCGTGCGAGCGATCGCGTGATCCACGAGCAGGTAGGTGCCGGGGACGTCGACGGTCAGCTCGACCGCCGTCGCACCGCCGGCCGGTACGAGCGTCGTCTGCACCCCCCGGGCGGGCGGCGAGACGAGGTCGCCCTCGCGGTACACGCGGTCGAAGATCTCGCCGATCACGTGGAACGAAGAGATGAGCTGCGGCCCCGCGTTCCCGAACCAGATCCGAACGCGATCCCCGACCTTGACCTGTGGCGCGCTGTCGCCCATCAGGGAGCCGGTGGCGCCGTTGAACACGACGTAGTCGGGCTCCTCGAGGTCGAGCTTCTTCACATCCAGCGTCAGGGGCGCCGCCTTGCCGCCGGGCGCGGTGTAGAACTCGGACTGCACGACGTACAGCTCGTGATCGACCGGCGGCAATCCTTCCTCGGGCTCGACGATCACGAACCCGTACATGCCGTTGGCGATATGGGTGGGGATGTCGGGCGTGGCGCAGTGGTACATGTAGATCCCCGGTGCCAGCGCGCGCACCTCGACGATTGCCGTCTCACCCGGTGAGACGTTGAGCGCAGACGCCCCGCCGCCGGGCCCCGTTGCGAAATGGAAGTCGATGTTGTGCGGATGGGTGTTGCCCGCGGCGTTGGTCAGATGGACCTCGACCAGGTCTCCGACCCGCGCCCGCAGGATCGGGCCGGGGACTGAGCCCTCGAAGCCCCAGTACGAGTAGCGGACGTTGTTCGCCGCGTCGAGGTCGCCGACGAACTCGGTCGCCCTCCAGTTGACCACCAGCCGTGCTTGCCCGTTCCGATCGATCCGCGGCGGCACGTTTGGAGCATGGGTCCAATTCACCGCCTCCCGCGCCTCGATCACCGGCAGTTCGGCCTTCGGCGTGAGCTTGAGCTCCGCGTCGGTCTTCGACGGCACGTCGCCGCCCCCGATGAGCGCGGTGATGAGTGCGAGCACGGCGACCAGGATGAGCATCACCCCGAACAGGGTGCTCAGCCCCCGGTGGGCATGCCGTGGATCCCGCGGCGGTGGCGCCGTGGGCTGTTGGGTGGGAACTTCGGGCATCGTCTTCATCGCTGCTCACCTCTCTGCTGCGGATCTCTGGCCCGCGTCGCGCGGTGACCACCACTCCTCGGCGGCGCGGTGCACCCGACGCTGGCGCGCCATCATCGGAAACACCACGGTCTTTGCGAGCGCCCAAGCCGCCGCCGACCAGGCCAGCGCGATCCCCGCCGCCCCAGCTTGCCCCGGGAGGAACCCGCGTAGCGCGAGGAGCACCAGCGCCAGACCCGCGTTGTAGGCGAGGACCTGCGCGCGGGCGCCGACCTCGAAGGCCACCAGCTCGCGACCCTTGCGCGCCGGCGTGGTCGGCCGGGACATCGGCAGCAGGAACGCCCAGGATCCGATCACCGCCTGCAGCACCAGCCCGCCACCGATCCCCACGACCCACAGGTCGCGCAGCGCCGCCGCATCGCCGCGCGCGAGCAGCGGCACCTGCACGACCGTCACAACGGCGAGCCACCCGAGGCCGGCGAACAGGTGGCGAGCGACAACCGGGACCGCGCGCGGACGCCTCTGACGGAGGACACCGAAGACCTGGCGTCCGAACAGCGCGAGGCCCGCCGCGAACCCCAACCCGCCGGCCGTCGCCAGAGCGTCAAAGCCGGCAGCCAGGCCGGCCGCGAGCAGCCCGAGGCCGCAGAAGATCACAGCCGGCGTCGCCGCGGCGGCGCGCGCCGCCGGTACGCGGACGTGGAGTACGGTCGGCAGGAAGGTGATAAGCGTTCCCAGGATGGTAAGTCCCGCCCAGCCGAACAGGTTCAGGCTCATGTGCGTCAGCCGGTGCGACAGGTAGGCCTCACCGGACTGGAACGCCCCGCCGCCCAGGACTGCGCCGAGCGCGGCACCCCCAAGCATGCTCACGCTCGCAAGGAGATAGAACCCGCGAGTGGCAGGGAAGCGTCGCACGATCGAACGCCGCCAGATCCCGTCCACGGCGACGGCCGCCCACAGGATCGCGCTCCCGAGCGCGGCGGCGCCGACGACGAGGGTCTCCGGGGATCCGATCACTCGACCGAGGACGATGAGAAGAGCACCTACGTTCATGACGCCCAGACGGACCAATGGGAACACCGGGGACGAGGGAGGAGCCATCGCCAGCGCAGAGGAAAACTGGAACTGACCACCCACGATCGACTGCGAGACGGCACCGGCGAGCGCCAGATGGAGAGGAAGCCACCAGCCCAGCCGCACACCAGGCGGCAGCAGCATCGCCAGGAGAGCCCCCGCCGCCCACACCTGCGCCGAGCGGTGATACAGGCCCGTCACCCCGCGACGTCCGGCCGGCCGGTCCACTGCGTCTCTTGCGCCCATAACCCTAAGTCACCAACTAAAGATTTACCATAGGAACCTTTAGCTGTAAACTCAAGGTTGTCATGCGGATCGAGCTGGGCCAGACGGGCGATTATGCAGTGCGATCGGTGCTGGCGCTCGCCCGCGCCGGGCGTCGGCTGAAGGGCCGCGAGATCGCCTCGGAGATGGATCTGCCCGAGAAGTTCCTCCCCCAGGTGCTCGGCGCGCTCATCAAGGCCGGCCTGGTGACGTCGCTCGCCGGGCCCGACGGAGGCTATGCGCTCGCCCGACCCGCCCGCGAGATCTCGCTGCTCGAGGTGATCGAGGCCTCTGAGGGGCCGGTCCGCAGCCAGAAGTGCGTCCTGCGCGGAGGCCCCTGCCGGCTCGACGGAACTTGCGCGGTGCACGACGCGTGGTTCGATGCCCAGGCCGCGCTCGAGGCCAAGCTCGCTCGCACGAGCTTCGCCGGCCTGCGCCGAGAGGCGCTGCGCGCCCGACCAGGACTCGGCCGACCAGACGAGGAACATGCGCGGTCTGGGCGGGCCCATCGCGCCGGCTCTCGGGCCTCCCGACGGCGATAACTGCATTACGCCTCTCACAGCTCGTGACCACACGCGACGCTCGAAGTCTCCGCATCGAGGCCACGTGGCGGCACCATCTATCGGCCTCTATCCGGAGGGTCCTTCGGCCCTGGGAGCGGCAGCGCATCCGCCGGATGGTGGCGTCGAGGAGAGCATCGCTCCCGAGAGGAGGTGGCGGGGATGCGGTGGACCGACCTTTACATCGGGCTGATGGGCGAGGGGGGCATGGGCGAGCCGCACGGAAACAGAACGCCCGAACGGCAACGAATGATTGCGCCCCGAGCGGATGAGTCGGACGCGCGGTCCCACCGGAGCCCGCCGACCGTGCTCGTAGAGAACCCCGATCTCGCGGAACTATGGGCCGACGAGAGGTTGCTGCGCCGTGCAGGCTTCGCGGTGGCGACATGTCCCGGCCCGCAGGGTCCGCCGGAGCTGTTTCCCCGCCGTCGTTGCCTACTCGTGGACGAAGGCATGTGTCCGCTTGCCGCCCGAGCCGACGTCATCGTGTTCGGGCTCGGACTGGGCCGACCAAAGACACAGGCCGTTCTTCGGGCCCTGCGGACCGTCCTTCCCGCAACGCCCGTGTGCGTCGAGGCCCCGCAGCCCGACATCGCCAGGCACGAGGATCTCGTTCGCGGTTGCGAGCGGATCCCGTTCCCGGCGACGAGGGAGACCTTCGTCGGCACGATCAACCGAGCGCTCGAAAGCAAGCTCAACCCTTTGGAAGGGAGCGGTGATCCCGTAGCGGAACGGTGAGGAGGCTTGCGATGGCGGAGAAGAGCGTCGTGGTGCTCGGGGGCGGGATCGGCGGAGTGGTCGCAGCTCGGCTCCTCAGGAGACGGCTTCGCGACGGCCGGATCGCCCTCGTGGACCGCAGCCTGAGCTACCGGTTCCAGCCCTCGCTCCTCTGGCTGATGAGCGGCGCGCGCCGCCGTGACCAGATCACGGCCGATCTCGGGCGGCTCCGGCGCGCCGGCATCGACGTGATCGAGACCGAGGCCCTAGAGATCGACACGCACGCCCGCACCGTCAAAACGATTGGTCCCGCGATCCCCTACGACCGTGTGGTCGTGGCGCCGGGCGCCGAGCTCGCGCCAGAGGCCCTCCCCGGATTCGTCGATGCGGCGCACAACCTCTACACGGTCGAGGGCGCCGAGGCGGCCGGACGCGCGCTCCGCGAGTTCGCAGGCGAGCGGATCGCGGTGGTCGTCTCCCGGCTCCCCTACAAGTGCCCGGCCGCCCCGTACGAGGCCGCGATGCTCGCCGAGTCGATCATCCGCCGCCGCGGCATCCGTGACCGGGTGAGCATCGACGTCTTCACCCCCGAGCCGTTCCCGATGCCGACGGCCGGCCCTGAGATCGGTGAAGCACTCGAGGCCATGCTGGCAGGCCGAGGGATCGGCTTCCATCCCGAAGCGACCGTGGAAGGCATCGACGCCGCGGGCCGGGAGCTCGTCCTCGCCGGCGGCGAGCGCGCCGGCTTCGATCTCCTGCTCGGGATCCCGCCACACCGCGCGCCCGAGCTACTGGCGCGCAGCGGCCTGACGGCCAACGGGTTCGTTCCGGTCGACCGCGCGACGCTCGCAACCGCGGCCGAAGGCGCCTACGCGATCGGCGACGCGACGGCCATCCCGATCGCCGGCGGGAAGTTCCTTCCGAAGGCCGGCGTGTTCGCCCACGGCCAGGCCAAGGTCGTCGCGGAGCGGATCGCCGACGAGCTTGCTGGACGCACCCCGACCGCGTCGTTCGTTGGAATGGGTTCGTGCTTCGTGGAGATGGGAGACGGAATCGCCGCCTACGCCACCGGGAACTTCTACGCGGAGGAGGCGCCCGACGTCCGCTTGCACAGCCCCGGCCGCCGCTGGCACATCGCAAAGGTCGCGTTCGAAAAGTACTGGCTCCGGCGGTGGTACTGAGTCGCCGCTTGGCGGCTTCCCAGGCGTCCGAACGGCCGGGTTCGTGTCGGGTCATGTTGCGGCACGGAAGCCAGCAGAACGGAGCACAGTGTCGCCAATTCTGCCGCCAATCTCGAGACGACTCCCCCGGATGAGCGCCAACCGGCCAGACCGCTTCGGATGGAGCCCCTAGACGGACGTGCAGAAACGCGACTCAGGCCGTCGCGTCAGACACGGAAGAACCGAAAGCCGGGCCCTTCAAAACCGTAGAAGTGGCGTTGAGCCACTTGGTGAGTTCGATTCTCTCCGCCTCCCCAGTCTGACCTGCGCGTTTGGTGCTTTCAGCAGCCGCAGGGGTGGTGCGCTGGTCGCGGAACCAGCCAGACAAGTGACACCGGTTTTTCAGGTGCCAAAGTCGCTGACCTGCGCAAACGTCGTTCGAAACCCCCACCGGTCTTTCTAACCGGACCCGCGCTGACGCACGGCCGATGACCTGCAGCTTTGCCGCGACTCGAACGGCTCTGGCACCACGCGTTACCCGAAGGTCGCCCCTTGCCGTCCACTCTCCGCTTCATCCGCGAGAGAGGAGACAGCCATGGCGCACCCCTCCGGCAACGCCAGCGGGCTCCGTGAGACGACCATCGATGGCCTGCCTGCGCGAGGAGTACCTGGCTCGCGCGCACGCCAAGAATCTCGCTCCGCGAACGATCGAGTGGAACGAGCGTCACTCCGGAGCGTTCCTCGACTTAGTGCGTCGCGCGTGGCGTCGCGCTCGCAGCGGATCTGCAGGCGGCGCATCTCGACGACTACCTCCTCGCGCTTCACTCCTCGGGTGTTGCGCCGCACACGGTTCACGGCGCCGGTCAGGTTGCGAAGAGCATGGCGCGGTTCGGGTACCGCAATGGCTATCTCGACGAGGAGATCTCGCGGGACATCGAGTTGCCGAAGGTGCCGCAGATGATCATCGCCACCCTCACCGACGAGCATCTCCGAAATCTGTTCGACGTGGTGGATCAACGGCGATGGACGGGCATCCGCAACCGGGCGATCCTGATCCTGCTACTGGACACGCTCGCGCGTGTCTCCGAGCTGCTGGGGCTCAACCGAGAGGATGTCGATCTCGCCGAGCGATCAATCCTGGTGATGGGCAAGGGAAGCCGCCAACGCCAGCTTCCCCCCGGCCAGGTCGCAGCCCAGGCGATCGGGCGGTATCTACGAACTGTTGTAGATCTGCAGCCGAGCGATCCGCTGTCCATCTCTCGAACCGGAAGACGGCTGACGCGCGAAGGCTTCGCCGCCGCGATGCGCACCTACGAGCGCCGCGCCAGTATCCAAGGCGTACGCTCATCGCCGCACACCCTGCGGCACACCGGCGCCAAGCGGTTCATCCTCAGCGGCGGGGATGTCTTCACGCTCCAGAAGCTCCTCGGCCATCGTTCGCTCGCGATGGTTCGACGCTACGTCGAGCTCGCAGCCGCAGGCGTTCGCCGGCAACATGAGCGGCACAGTCCGGCCGACACCCTGCTGCGACGACCACGGATCGAGCCTTGACGATCACGATCGGATTCGAGGTCATCACGTGCGAGCGAGGAAGCAATGCTGCCTGTTCACGCCACATACTTCTCCGGCTCGGCTTTGAACTTCTCCTGGCAGGACTTCGAGCAGAAGTGGTAGGTCTTGCCTTCGTATTCTTCGGTACCGGCGGCGTCGGCCGGGTCGATGTCCATGCCGCAGACGGGGTCGTGGACGGTGGCCATGGTCTCCTCCCTGGTGGTCGGTTCTCTTTGGCCGATCTCGACGTGCACCGTTCCGGTGATGGGGCGCACGCTTTCCTTCAGGTCGGGCGCGCGGAAGCGGCGGAGCCGGTTCGAGTTCGTCACGACTGACAGCGAGCTCGCCGCCATCGCGCCGGCGGCGATCATCGGGCTCAATACGAGTCCCATCACCGGATACAGGATCCCGGCGGCGATCGGGATGCCGATCGAGTTGTAAATGAAGGCGAAGAAGAGATTCTGCTTGATGTTGCGCATGGTCGCCCGGCTAAGCGCGAGTGACGACACGATGCCGCGCAGCTCGCCGGAGATCAGCGTCACGTCGGCCGCTTCGATGGCCACGTCCGTGCCGGTGCCGATAGCTATGCCGACATCGGCTTGCGCGAGCGCGGGTGCGTCGTTGATGCCGTCGCCGACCATCGCGACGAGCTTGCCCTCGTCTTGCAGCCGCCGAACTTCCAGCGCCTTGTCTTGCGGCAGCACTTCGGCGAGCACGCGCTCGATACCGACCTGGCGCGCGACGGCTTCGGCCGTGCGGGCGTTGTCGCCGGTGATCATCACGACCTCAAGACCGAGGTCGCGCAGCGCGCGCACGGCGGCAGGCGAGTCCTCTTTGAGCGTGTCGGCGACGGCGACGACTCCGGCCGGGCGCCCGTCGATCGCTGCGTAGATAGCGGTCTTACCCTCGGCGGCGAGCCGGCCGACGACGTCTTCGAGCGCCGAGGGGTCGACGTCCGCTTCGGTGAGCAGCTGCTTGCGTCCGACGAGCACGCTGTGACCCTCGATGGTCGCGCGGACGCCTTTGCCGGTAACCGAGTCGAACTCGGTCGGATCGGTGAGCGAGATCCCGCGCGCTTGGGCGCCGGCGACGATGGCGGCGGCGAGTGGATGCTCCGAGGAGCGCTCGGCGGATGCGACAAGGCGCACGAGCTCTCCCTCGTCTGTCCCGTCTGATACGACGACGTCGGTGAGCGCGGGCGCGCCCTTTGTGATGGTGCCGGTCTTGTCGAGGATGATCGTGTCGAGCTTATGTGCGGTTTCCAGCGCCTCAGCCGATCGGATGAGCACGCCGTTCTCTGCGCCCTTGCCGGTGCCGACCATGATCGAAAGTGGCGTCGCGAGTCCGAGCGCGCATGGGCAGGCGATGATCAAAACCGAAACGGCGCTGACGAGCGCGAACGTGAGCGCCGGATCGGGGCCGAAGTTGAACCAGATGATGAACGCGCCGATCGCGATGAACACTGCCGCCGGGACGAAGTAGCTCGAGACGAGGTCGGCGAGGCGCTGGATCGGAGCCTTGGAGGCTTGCGCCTGCTCGACGAGACGGATGATCTGCGCGAGCATCGTGTCGCGCCCGACCTTGGTCGCCTGGAACCGGAACGCGCCGGTCTGGTTGATCGTCGCTCCGATGACGGTGTCGCCGGCTTCCTTGGAGACGGGGATGGGCTCGCCGGTGACCATCGACTCATCGACCGCCGATCGTCCTTCGGTCACCTCGCCGTCGACGGGGATCTTCTCGCCCGGTTTCACGGCGATCGTGTCGCCGACCTGAACGTCCTCGATGGGGATCTCGAACTCCTCGCCGCCGCGTAGCACGCGCGCGGTCTTGGCTTGCATGCCGATGAGCTTTCGGATCGCCTCGCCGGTGCCGGCCTTCGCGCGCGCCTCCAGAAGCCGGCCGAGAAGGATGAGCGTGAGGATCACGCCGACCGCCTCGTAGTAGACCTCACGGAGCTTCTCGGGGACGGCGCCGGGAAAGAGCGTGACGAACAAGCTGTAGAGGAAGGCGGCGCTGGTGCCGAGGGTGATGAGCGAGTTCATGTCGGCGGTGCGGTTGCGCAACGTGAGCCAGCCGGTGCGATGGATCGGCCAGCCTGTGTAGGCCATGACCGGCGCGATGAACGCGAGCTGCGCCCACCGGTTCATCAGCCACTCCGGTACCCAGGTCACATCGAAGAACTCGACGGCCATCACTGCCGCGAGCACCGGTGCGGTGAGGATCGCGCCGAAAACGACGCGCCGGCTCAGGTCGGCGATCTCGGTGCGGCGCGCCAAAGCTTCGGCGTCTTCGGTCTCGGCGGATCCCGGGTCGTGGCGCTCCTCGACCCGGTAACCGGCGGAGCCGATCGCGTCGCGCATCTGCTCGACGCCGAGCTGAGAGGGATCGAAGTCGACGGTCACCCGCTCGGCGCCATGGCTCGCCTGGACTCGGTCGACGCCCGGCAGGTGGTCGAGCGCGCGTTCGATGTTGGTCACGCACGTCGGGCAGGCGACCCCGTCGGCGCGCAGCGAGAACTCGACGCGCTGCGCCTGCCCAACCGGTTGGGTTGGCCCGACACCCACGGCGCGCGCGATCTCATGCGCATGCATTTCCTCGGACGGAGCTTGAGCCGAAGCCGCGGACCCATCGCTGTCGGGCTCGACGATGAGCGTGCCGTGAAGCATGTTCATGCCACATGCGAAACCGAACTCCCCGCTGCGCGCGGGCATCAGCTCGACGGCGGTCTTGGCGAAGGCGCCGAGCGACTTGCTCACGGCAAAGTCGGGGAAGACCACGCGCGAGGTGCAGTCGCTGTTGTCCTGCCGATCGAAGACCAGCCGCAGCGGCACGCCCTGGCGGACCCGGATCAAGCTCGGCGAGTACCCGCCCTTGACCAGAACGCCGATCTCCTGGACGCCGCCGCGGACCTCGGCGCGGCGCGCCTGCTTTGGTCCGAAGAAGAACCAGGCGAGCCCGCCGATGAGAGCGATCCCACCGGCCGTGACCAGGATCTCGGCACCCGTCATCCGCCAGCTCCCTTGCGCGCTCGTCCCAGCCTATGACCGCGAGCGTCCGCCGCGCCCGGCGGCGGTCCATAAGGGGGGACTCGGCGCCAGGCGCGTTCTGTGGAGATCCACGCCCACACGCAGACGCCGATACACGCAAAAACCAGCGCGCCCGATGCGGCCGACAGAGCGTCGCCCCGCGACCAGCCGAAAGCCAGCAACCATCCGAAAAGCAGCGCCGAGGCGGCGATCGCGGTCAACATCGCCGCGCGGCATCTGCGGTGTCCTCGCTAAGGAGCAGGCCGCTCATCCATGGCGGCCGTTGCCTCCGGTGTGGGTTGAGGCCTCGTGCTTCTCGAGGGTGTCCCCAGGGCGGTGAGCCTCGTGTGAGCCGTGTCCGTGACCGCCGTGCATGCCCATCATCATCAGCGGACAGAGCAGCCAAACGCCGACGAGAAGGATCGTTGCAAGCGGCACCCCGAATGCCCACAGCGCTGTCGCGACGACACCCGCGCCGATACCGAAGATGCGCAGCTTCTGCGTGCGTTCCATGTTCGTCATCCCATTCACTTGCCATCGCGCAGGCTCCACTGCGCCGAGACGGGATCGTCGAAACCGCCAAGTGTGAACGTTGCAGCTCCGGTGGGACTTCCCGCCGCCCGGAAGCGGAACTCACCGGCACGGTGGTGACCGGAGGGTGGATCGCCGGTCCAGTTCCCGCCCTGCCATGTGACGCCATCCACGTCGAGGGTTCCCGAGAGCGGCATGTCGAGGTCGGTGGTGTGGGTGTCGAGCGTGACCTTCACGAGCGCGCCCGTCGCGTCGATGTGGTGCGGCTCGATCCGGACATCGATGGCTCCCACCTTCACGGTCTTCGGCGCGAGTGCCGACGACGTCTTCTCCGAGGTGCCGCCGTTCAGCCAAAGCACGACCCCGACAACGAGGGCCAGCACCGTTCCTATGACTCCGATCACTCGGGCGCGCATGCCGCCTCCTCCAGGTGTCCCGGCGACCGCCGAAGCCGTCGCCACGCGATCGTTACCCCCAGGGCGTTGACGCCGAGGCCCACGCCCATGAACGCGATCGATAGTCGGTGAGGAATGCCGCCGCACCGGTCGCGCCGATGAACGGTGCGAGGTCGGCGATGTGGTGGGCGCAGCAGGCGATCATCCCGACCGTGGAGGATCCCGCGCCGGCCGCCCCCGTCGCGGCAGCGGCGCCGCGCATCTGGTGGCGCCGTCGAAGCTCGGAGACGAGCCCGATCTGGATGCCGAAGCCCGCCATGATCGGGACGAGGAAGTACCAGTCACTCGCGATCTGATCAGCGAGGTGTCCTGCCGACCGGGAGGCGCCCCACACGACCGAGACATAGAAGGCGGCAAGGATGGCCGAGGCGGCAGCACCGACACGAACGCTTCGCCGGATCCGTGGAGACCGGCTCGGGTGTGCGATCGTGGCCTGCATGGTCTCCTCCTGATGCAACGATAGGCGCGTGGGATGAAGACGGTGTGTGGACCCCGCGAGCCTCAGATGAAGAAGGCTCACCCCTCCAACCGCGAGCCGATCGTCTCGAGCAGCTCGGCGGTCGCCACATACATGCTCGGATAGTCGCCGCGCCAGCGGATCGTCCCCGCCTGGTCCACAAGGATGAAGCTGTGGCCGGGCAGGTTGGCGTGGTGGCCACGCCCGAGCGTGTCGAAGGCGCGCGCGACGGCAAGCGACGAATCGATCAGCGCGGGGGTGCGCAGCCCGAAACGCGCGAGCTCGCGACGAACTTCGGGGGCCGGGTTCGGCATAAAGGGCAACAGCGTGACGCCGAGCTCGTCGAGTCGCGCCTGGGACTTCTCGATCTCCACGAGCTGGCTGAAGCACGAGTCGCAACCGACGCCCTCGTTGAAGTAGAGCAGCACGTTGCGCCCTTGAAGGCTGGCCAACGAGATGGTCCGACCGTCGGTAGTCGCGAGCGAGAAGGCGGGAGCGGGCTCGCCGGTTGCGATCGTCCCGGATCCGCCGCCGTCGCGTCCGAGCGCCCAGAACATCGCCCCGAGTGCGGCGAGGCCCACAACGATCAGCGCCCGCGTGCGCCAGACCTTGTGTCGGCGGCGTCGATGAGCGAGCCGCCGTGCCTGCTGTTTGCGGCTCGGTGTCCGCGGCATGGTGAACGTCTTGGTGGTCATGGCAGGACCCCCTCCGGTTCGACGAAGCTCTCTTCGCGCCGCGGATCCCCAGCCAGCCGACCAGCCCGGCGAAACCGAGAAGCAGCACGCCCAGCAGCGCCTCCGGCACGTCCTCGAGAGCGGTCAACACCGAGCCGAACACGCGGGTGAGGAACCGACCGATGCCGACCTGGAACGCTGGGGCGTCCGTGGGGTCGCCGAGCAGCGCCAGCGCGATCACGCCGAGGCCCATCGCGATGAACGCGGCCCCGACGAGCAGGTTTGTGGTGGAGGTCCGGAGCAGGCGGCCTGCGGCACGCAGCGTGACCTCGCGACCGGCGAGTAGCTTCCGCTCGCCCAGGCGGAATCGGTCCCAAGCGAGCGCGATCACGAGGAGCGGGAACACCATCCCGAACACGTATGCCAGGCCGAGAGCCATGGATCCCGGCAGCGACCCGGCCAGCGCGGACAGGGCCAGCACGCCGGCGAGCACGGGCGCGCAGCATGATGAGGCGATCCCGGAGAAGACGCCGAGCGCGAACACGCCACCGGCGTCCGAGCGCAACGCCGGCGCGCGGAGGCCGGCCATGCTCCATGAACGGCCCGCGATCGCGAGCCCGCCCAGCGTCAGCATCAGCAGCCCGCCGGTGATGTACAGGGGCAGGTGGTAGCGGGTCAGCGTGGAAGCCAGCAGCCCGACGCCCAGCGTCAGCGGCAGGATCACGGCCGCGAGTCCGGCCGCGAACACGACCGTCAGCGGGAACAGGGCCCAGCGCCGGCCTTTGAGCGCGGAGGCGAGATACGCCGGGAGCAGGAAGACGATGCAGCACGGGCTGAACAGCGCCACCGATCCCGCGAAGAACGCCGCCAGGATCGATCCGCCGGCGAGCAGGTTCACGCCGGAACCTGCCTTGCCTCGAGCGCCTTGCGGAGCTTGCGACGTGGCAGCCGACCGGCGCTGAACCACTCGCCGTCCAGGATCGCCAGCGGAACCAGGCCGGCGCGGTAGCGAGCCAGCAACGCCCAGCCTTCCGGCGAGGCGGCGTCCACGAGCCGGACGTCCAACCGGAACTCGGATGCGAGCTCTTCAAGAGACCGCCTCGCGTCCTCGCACAGGTGGCACGAGGACGAGACAACCAGAGTCAGAGTCGGCGGTGTCATGAGCGGTCCTCCATCACCGCCATGGTCGGAAAACGATGTGTGGAGGATGTGAAGAACCGCCGGACACACGATGAAGGCCCGCGGGGGATGCGGGGCCTTCTTGGGGAACTTGGGGGTTTATCGCTTGGTCAGTACGCGGCGTCGCTCGTCGTACTCCTCGGCGGAGATCTCGCCACGCGCGAACCGCTCCGCGAGGATCTCCCTCGGGCTGTGATCGCGAGGCGGCGAAGTCCGGGCGAGTAACCAGATACCGACACCGACCAGTACCCAGAAGGCGACCATTCCGAAGCCCATCCACCAACCCCAACCCCAGTGCCACATCATGTCCTCCCTTCGTTCGACCCCACCGTAGCGTCGCGGGATGAAGAGACTGTGTGGACGGCGCGAGGAGCCGATGAAGGGATCCGCACCGCGAAGGCTGCTCCCCGGCCGGCTTCGTTCGACACCGAAGCATCTCCGCCGTGCGCGCGCGCCAGCTCTCGCACCACGGTCAGTCCGATCCCCGAGCCCGTTCCGCGCGCGCCGGTGCCGCGGAAGAACCGGTCGAACACGCGGGCGATCTCGTCGGCCGGGATGCCGTGGCCTTCGTCTGCAACGCGTAGCACCGACCACGCACCGTCCTGCGTAGTCTCGACGGTGAGCCGGCCACCGTCGGGCGAGAACTTCAAGGCGTTGGACAGCAGATTCGAGATCACCTGGCGCATGCGGACCGGGTCTGCCTCGGCGGGCGCAGCTTCGAGGCGTGCCTCGATGCGGATGCCTCGATCGCCGAAGAACGGCTCGAACTCGGCGACCGTCTCGCGCGCGAGCGTCGCCAGATCGGTAGGCGCGCGCTCGAGCGAGAAGCCCGCCGCGTCGGCCCGGGCGAGGGTCTCGAGATCCCCGACGAGCCGGGTCAGCCGAAGCGTCTCCTCGTGAAGCGACCCGAGCGCAGCCGGCGTCGAGGTGCGAACGCCGTCCTGAAGCGCCTCGATCTCAGAGCGCAGGATCGCAAGCGGCGTACGAAGCTCGTGGGCGACATCGGAGGCGAAGACGCGCCGCAGGCGATCCTCCTCCTCGATCGTGTCAGCCATCAGATTGAACGTCTGAGCCATCTCACCGAACTCGTCGGCGGCCTGATAGTCCACGCGCTGGGCTCGGTCGCCCGACGCGAGCGCGCGGGCGGCGCCGGTCAGCGCGCGGGCCGGCGCGGTCGCGCGGCGGGCGAGCACGATGCCCAGCAGCAAGGCGGCCAGCCCGGCGGCGATGCCACCGTAGAGCAGCAGGCGGTTGACCGCAGAGCGGAACGAGACGTCGGCAGGAAGCACGCCCGGTTCGGGGATCCGAACCCATGCCACGCCGACCCCCTTCCCGTCGACCGAGATCGCCAGCCGGCGTTCCGGTCCGAGCGCGCCGCTATTCATCATCGCGCGGTGGGCCGTCGCGTAATGATCGCCGAGCGCTGCCGACGATGCC
This sequence comes from Actinomycetota bacterium, assembly GCA_040905475.1. NCBI lineage: Bacteria > Bacillati > Actinomycetota > Actinomycetota bacterium. The sequence goes on along the minus strand of JBBDRM010000096.1, from coordinate 18,130 downwards.
TCCCAGACGCGACTCCCTGAGGTGTCTTCGAGCCGCAGGGTGCCGCCGTCCATCAGTGCCAGGGGTGCGAGCTTCTCCAGATCCGAGGTGTCCCAACCGTCCGACCGGTCGTAGGAGTCCGCGAGCGCGTCCACGAGCTGTTCGGTGCGCGCGGCGCGCTGGGAGTCGAGATAGCCCGTGAAGCGCGATCCGAACGCGACGTTCACCAGGATCGCGGTCAGCGCCGCAGCGGCAATCCCGATCCCTGCGAACGCGGCGCCGAGCTTGAACGAGAACGTCCTAGGCATCCGGCTTGCCTCCGAACTTGTAGCCGACGCCGGTCACCGTGAGGATGGTGCGCGGGTGGTGCGGATCCTCGCCGAGCTTGCGGCGCAGGTTCTTGACGTGGACGTCGATCGCACGCTCGTAGCCCTCGTAGTCGTAGCCCTGCACGCGCGTCACCAGCTCGTAGCGCGAGAAGACGCGCGCAGGCCGCGATGCGAGCGCCGTGAGCAGATCGAACTCGCTGCGCGTCAGTGACACCGCCTCGTCATCGACGGCGACCTCGCGCGTCTCCCGATCGATGCGAAGCCTGCCCCCATCGAAGGATGTCGCTGCGGATGCACTGCCTCCGCGGCTTCGACGCAGGACCGCTTCGACGCGCGCGAGCAGCTCACGGGGGCTGAACGGCTTAACGAGATAGTCGTCGGCGCCGAGCTTCAGCCCGGCGACCCGGTCTTCCTCCGAGGCCTTCGCGGTGAGCATGATGATCGGCACCTCGGAGACGGCACGGAGCGACCGTGCGACCTCCTCACCGGAGAGATCGGGAAGCATCAGATCCAGCACGACCAGATCGGGTGTTGCGCGCGCTGCTGCCTCGATCGCGCGCTGTCCGGTGTCGGCGACGAGCACCGCATACCCGTCGCGCTCAAGATACGAGCGAACCGTGTCGCGGATCTTCCGCTCGTCGTCGACCACAAGAACCGTCGCGGATCCCATGCTCATTTGCTCCTTACGAAACGCCGGACGGCGTCGAGCATCTCGGAGGTCTTGGTGTCACGCTCGGCGCCGTCGACGGCGTCTCGCACGCAACTATTCACGTGGTCTTCGAGGATGAGCAGCGCGGCGGCGTCGAGGCCGGCGCGCGCGGCGGAGATCTGGTCGAGAACATCGATGCAGTAGCGGCCCTCCTCGTGCATCTTGCGGATGCCAGAGACCTGGCCCTCGATCCGGCGGAGCCGGCCGAGCACCTCCTCCTGGTGGCTCCTGGTCACCTCGTCCTCGACTTTCGTGCGGTACCCCCGCACGGCATAGCGTCGCGCCGGCAGCCGCGATCGGGCAGGGTCGAACGGCCTCGCTTTGGCAGGTCCGTTGGCCGGAGATGTCCTCATCGCGCCCCTCCAGCGGCGACGCGGAAGCGGGCCGGTGGGGAGGCGGCGAACTCGTCGCGGCAGGCGGTCGAGCAGAAGAAGTAGGTCTGGCCGTCCAGGCTGAAATGGGGCGTCCCGCCGCGTTCCACGGCCATGCCACAAACCGGGTCGGTGGCCATCTGGCTGATGGCCCGGAACTCTCCGTCCTCGAGCCACAGGATCCGGTCGGCGATGTCCTTCAGGCGCTGGTCGTGGCTCACGATCACCACCGCGCGTCCCTGCTCGGACGCGGCCCTCCGGAGCAGCCGGGCGATCTCGTGGCCGATCTTGGAATCGAGGTTCGCCGACGGCTCGTCGGCCAGGATCACGGCCGGCTCGTTCGCAAGCGCCCGGGCGATCGCGATCCGCTGCTTCTCCCCGCCCGAGAGCTTGTGCGGCTTGAACCGCAGCCGCTCACCCAACCCGAAGCCCCGCAACAACGTCCGGGCATGCTCGCGCGCCTTCTTGCCGCTCTCGCCTCCGAGATTGAGGGCGAACTCGACGTTCTCCTCGGCGCTCAACGCCGACAGCAGGTTGAAGTCCTGGAACACGAAGCCGAAGCGGCGCGCGCGGAATGTGGGCAGCTTCGACTCCGGTAAGGACGCGAGATCGACGCCGTCTATCTCAAGGCGTCCTTCACTCGGGCGAAGCATGCCGCCAAGCATCGACAGCAACGTCGTCTTCCCGCTGCCGGAGGGCCCCATGATCAGCAGGACCTCGCCGCGGCGCACTTCCAGATCCACGCCGCGGACGGCCCGCACCTGCACATCGCCTTCCCCGAATGTCTTGGTGAGCCCCTGGGCTCGGATCGCGATCTCGTTCATGATGCCCTCCGGAAGACAGTGGCGGGATCGACTCGAGAGACTTTGATCAGCGGCACGAGCGCGCCGAGCGCACCCAGCGCTGCCGCCGCGACGGCAGCGGTCACCACGGAGCCCGGCTCGACCGCGAGCGAGATACTCCCCGACGCGCGCTCGACCACCCAGCCGAGTCCGAACGTCAGCGGAACGGCCAGCGACAGCGCCGCGCCCACCGTCCACACCGCCTGAGAGATGACGACCCGGCCGAGTAGACCCGAGCGCGCCCCGATCGCTTTCATCACACCGACCTCGCGAAGCCGCGACAGGGTCGACGCGTACAGCGTCAGCGCGACGACCGCGAGCCCGATGGCGAACGCGGCGACGGTCATGATGCGCATCAGGTCGGTCGACATGTCCTGGACGGCCCTGCGCTCCTGCGCGGAGAACTCCGCTCGCGTGAGCGCTGAGAGCCCGGTCGCAGTCGAGATCCGGCGCGCCAGCGCCCCGGGCGCAGCGCGCGCGCCGACCAGCACGTAGCTCACGACGCCGGCGGTCTGCCGCACGCGGGCGAAGTCTTCGAGCCGGACGTAGGACACGGTGTTGGTGATGTTGGTCAACCCGTCGGTCAGGCCGGAGACGCGCCAACGTGCACCGAAAACCTCGATACTCGAGCCCACGCGCGCGCCGATCCGCTGCGCGCCGAGTCGGTCAAGCACGATCTCTTCTGGACCGGGCGCCGCGCCGGCGATCAGTCTGCTCGGGCCGCCGCGCCGACCCGGCACGTAGCCGAACACATAGGAGTTCTGACGCTCGCCGTTGTGACCGACGACGGCGTCGAGGTCGTACAGAAGCGGCTCCGCCCATGCGACATCCGGCATGGCGCGAACGCGTTCCACAGACTCGGCGGGGATGACGGAGTAAACCATGTGCATGTTGCGCACTCCGGCTTGCGCGACGAGCACATCGGCCGGCGACTCGTCGATCACTTTGGTGACTTGGCGCATCACGCCGGCGAAGATGCCGTTGAGCGCGAGCACCAGCAGCAGCGCCGTGGCGACGCCTGCGATGCCGAGCAACGCGCGGCGTCGTTCGGCGAAGAGGTTGCGCCGGCCGATCGGAGCCGCCATCGCCATCACCCTCGATACACGCTCGCCGGGTCGAGGCGCGCGATCCGCCGCGTCGGGACGACGGCGGCGAGCAGCGCCATCGCCGCGGCCGCGCCTACGACCTGGAGCGCTTGCGTTCCGGAGAGGCTCAGCCAGAACTGCGGGCGCAGCCAGATCACCAGCCAGCCCCCTGCCTTGGACAACCCGAAGCCTGCGATGAGACCGAGCGCCGCGAGAACCAAGGTCTGTCCGAGCACGATCGCAAACAGGCGCTTCCATCCGGCGCCCAGCGCCTTGACGATCCCGTATTCGCGGACGCGTTCGACGACTTGCGAGTAGACGGTCAGAGCGACGATGAGCGTGCCGGCGGCGAAGGCTATGAGCACCATCAGCTCGATGGGTCCTTGCATGATCGCAGCGATCAGCTTGCGATCGTTCCGAACCAGCTCGCGAACTTCGAGCGGCGTGAGAGCGACCTCGCGAGCGATGCGAGCCGACACCGCAGCGGGCTGCGTCGTCTCGACGAGGATGAAGCTCGCCGTTCCCGATGTCTTATAAAGGCCGGCGGCGGCCTCGCGGGACACGAAGACGTACGCGCTCATCCAGGTCCGCGTCCCATCCGACAGCCCGACCACGCGGAACCGCGCGCCCTGGACCTCGAGCGCATCGCCCAGTCCGATGTCGTGCTGGCGGGCGAGCGTCCGGTCGATGACCACCTCGCCGGCGGTCTGCACACCGTGTCCTGCGCTGATCCGCCACGGCCCGCCGAGCGCTCCAGGCTCGTATCCGACGAGCGCGGCGAAGACCTTGCGCGCATGGAGCGTGAGGATCGTGGAGCGGAGGAAGATCGGATCCGCGCGCTCGACACCCGGGATCGCGCGGATCTGGTCGATCGCCGCGAGCGGCACGACCGACGACTCCCACGACGTGCGCGTCCCGAGGTCACCAACGAAGACCTGGGCGCCCACATTCTTCGCATAGGAGCCGAGCTGCACCTGGAAGCCGCCCCACAGGCTCTGCAGCAAGAAGATCAGCGCGATCGCCGCGCCGACACCGAAGACACCGGTCACGAGCCGCCTGCGGTCGGCGAGGATGTTCCGGCGAGCGACCGGAACTCGAGCACCCAGCACAAGGTTCACCTCCGCGCCTTCCGCTCGCGACGACGAGCCCGCTCCAGGGCGTAGAACCAGACGAACGCGGCGGCCGCCATGCAGACGACGATCGCGACCAGGAGCAACCAATCCCACGACATCTCCGCCACCTCCGCTACGGCCGGCGGGCGAGCATCCGATCAATGTCGGTGGCATGCTGCTCGAGCATCCGCACGTAGCTCGCGCTCATCGAGCGACCGAGCATGCCGTTGGCCGGCATCCCAGCCTGCATCCCGGGACCGACATCGACGCCCATCTGCTGGGTCATGATCCGGTCCGACTCGAGCTGCTCGTGCGGGACGCCGTTCGATGGCCAGCCCGTCGCCGGAGCGGTTCCGGCAGAGCCGCCGATCGCGGCAACGGCGATTGCCACGACCACGACGAGACCCACGATTCCGATCCCGATCGCCTTCATGACGCACCTCCTTCGAAGTCACGCCATACCCCTACGCCGTAGGTGTGTGGAGGTCGTGCGCGAGATGTGTGCGCCGCATGAAGAAGCGAGGGCCGCTCGCGCGGGCCCTCGCTTCGTATCGAATCGTGCCTAGCCGACGGTGATCGTTCCGACCATCCCGCCGTTGTAGTGACCCGGCTCGTGGCAGCCGAACAAGACCTTGCCCGCCTCGTCGAACGTGACGGTCGCCTCCTTGGTCTCGCCGGGCTTCAGGTCCAGCGCCGCCAGTGACTCGGCGGCCATGTGGTCCATCTCACCGGATTGGTCCTCGTGGGCCATCTGTGTCTCTTCGTCGCCGACGACGAACTCGTGGTCGATCTTCCCTGAGTTGGTCACGACGAACCGGATCTTCTCGCCTTTGGTAACGCTGAGGGAAGCGGGCTCGAAGCGCAAGGTGTCGAGCGCCCTGACCTCGACAGTGCGAACCTCTCCCCCGGACGTCGGTCCCGCATCGGTACCACCGCCGCACGCGGCAAGAGCCAGCAAACCCGCAGCTGCCGGGACGGCCAAGAACTTGAGCTTGAACACAGGCATCACTCCTCCGAATCTCGTTTGTAAGGAAGGATCGCGATCGGAAGGAATCAGTGTCGCAGGACGGTTCCCTCGTCCGGCGGGTATCGGCCGCGAGGCGGACTCGCTCCGGGGGCGATCCAACGGATCGTCGGCCGGTCAGGGCCGACGAGCCGGAGCGACGAAGCGACCGGTATCCAAAGCGTCAGAACGATCGCGACCAGGACGGCCAGGCAGGCGCCGAGCATCGACATGACGTGATCGCCCATCGCGGCGGCATGCATCGCAAGAGCGAGGCACAGAACGGCCACGACCAGCAGCAGGGCCGCCGGGATCCGCGACCTCCCAGATCCGATCCGCACGGCCCCAAGGCTACCAACCGGCAGACCCGCCTGCCCCGTCCCGCTTGTCCTTCATGCCCTCAACCCGAATCCTTCATCTCCCCAACACACAACCCGGCTACCTTCGCATCAGAAACGGAGGTGACCGATATGAAGGCTCGCTGGATCTTCGTCGGAGTAGCGCTCGCCGCGCTCGTCGCGCTCAGCGTCGGCTACGCCGTTGCCGGGAGCCCGCAGCAGGGAACCTGCCAGCAGCAGATGGCCCAAGAGCACGGCGTGTCCATGCAGCAGCTTCATTCCCAGATGCCTGCCGCCGCTCAGGCGCAATGCGACCAGCTCCACACGCAGATGATGAACGGTCAAATGGGCGCAGCCACGATGGGTTCGAACGGCATGATGGGTGGCCATCACACCGGCGGCATCATGGGCGGCTAGTGCTAGCCTCACGCTCGTTCGTGACGACGCCACTTCGCTGGAAGTGGCGTCGCGCACGGGCCTGGTATGGCGGCGTCGCGGGCCGGATTGGTTGAGTCCCGCGGCGATGCGTCATCATCTGAGGAGATGAACGAGGCGGATGGAAGAACGACTGAAGCAACATTCCTTTTCGCCGACCTATCGGGCTTCACCGCCCTGACCGAGGCGCACGGAGATCTCGACGCCGCACAGATCGCCAAGCGCTTCTCGGCACTCACGAAGAACGCGCTCGCCGGAGACGCCCGACTCGTCAAGACGATCGGCGACGAGGTGATGATCGTCGCCTCTACTCCGCGGGAAGGAGCCTCTACAGCTCTTGCCTTGGCGCGGGCCGTCAAAGCCGAGTCGCTCTTCCCGGCCGTGCGGGCCGGTCTCCATCACGGTCCCGCCGTGGAGCAGGATTCCGACTTCTTCGGTGCTGCCGTCAACCTGGCAGCGCGAGTCGCGGGTCACGCGCGCTCGGGCCAGATCCTGTGTACCGACACCGTCGCCTCCAACATTCCCGGCTCGGGTATCGAGACCATCGCCGCCGGCCTGGGACACTTCAAGAACATTTCGGAGCCCGTGCGCCTGTTCGAGATCGTCGATCCCCAACACCGCGACGGCGCCAGCGATGTTGATCCCGTGTGCCAGATGCGAATCGCGTCAGGCACAGCCCAGGGCCAGCTCGTCTACGCCGGACGCACATGGCTCTTCTGCTCGTTCGACTGCGCGCGCACGTTTGCCGAGCGGCCCGACACCTATACGGGAGGCTGAACATGCCCGAGCTGGAAGGGATCGAGCGACGCGTACTTCAGAGCAACCTCTGGAAGACGCTCACCCAGCGAATGACATTGCCGTGGGCGCTTCGCATCGCGCCGCTGCCAACCGACGCCGACGTGCTCGAGGTGGGCTCGGGAGGTGGATTCAACGCCGAGATGTTCCTCCGACGCTTCCCCCGCTGGCGCTTCACGGCCAGCGACTACGACCCCGAGATGGTCGCGCTGACGCGCACCAGGCTGGAGCGCTACGACAGCCGGCTGCGCGTCGAACAGGCCGACGCGACCTCGCTCGCCTTTCCCGACGCGAGCTTCGATCTGATGATCAGCATGTTCGTCTGGCATCACGTCGGCGACTGGCAGAAGGCGCTCGCGGAGTCGGCTCGAGTTCTGCGACCCGGAGGCAAGCTCCTGCTCGTCGACCTCACGTCGGCCTTCTTCCCCCCACCGGTGGCGAAGCTGTTCCCGCCGATGAGCCATTACTCGATCCGGGACGTCCGTGCTGCGATCCCCGAGGCAGGCTTTGCGCGCTGGCGGATCTCGAGCGTGGGTCCGTTCCTGTATCGCGCGCTGGCGCAGACCGCAGGCGAGTAGCACGGTCAGAACTAGGGAGGAAATCGTTGGACTTCTCAGTCGGACGCATCGTCCTTCGTGCGGATGACGCCGCTCTCATCAGACTCGGCAAGATCGATGCGCGGATCCTGGTTTCCGGAGCGGATACGGCAGGCGCCTTCGGCCTCGTCGAATCGGGGATCCAGCCGCGAGTGCTTGCGGGACCGATGCACACCCACGTCAACGAGCAAGGTTTCTGGTACGTCCTCGAAGGCGAGTTCGGCGCGCAAGTCGGCGACCAAGAGGTGCACGCCGGTCAAGGGGCGCTCGTCCTCGCGCCCCGAGGCGTCCCACACACCTATTGGAATCCCGGTGATACTCCTGCGCGCTACCTCGAAATCTTCTCTCCCGCGGGGCTGGAACTGATGTTTGAGCGCCTGGGAGCGATCCTGATCGGCGATGAGAAGGCCAGCGCCCCGGAGGCATTCAACCTGCTGGAATCCTTCGGACTCGCGATGGACTTCGACAGCGTGGCCACTCTTTCGGAACGTCACGGCGTCTCGCTAACAGGAGACTAGGAGAAGTGGTTGAAGCCTCCTGTGTATGAGCTTCAGGGGAACCTTTCGGAGTAGCCCTGCGTCAGAGCAAGCGACATGGGTGAGCGAGAAGACCGCTTCACCCGGCTCTTCGCGTCCGCGTACGGGCCGCTATGGGCATACGCGCGCCGCAGGGTCCCCGCTTCAGATGTGGACGACATCGTCGCCGAGGTCCTGACCGTTGCCTGGCGGCGGCTCGACCACGTTCCGGACGATGAGTCGAGCCTGGCGTGGCTGTATGGCGTCGCCTACAAGGTTGTCGGCAACCATCTGCGCTCCCAACGCCGGCGGCTGCGCCTCGCCGCTCGCCTTGCCGCCGAACCCGCGTCCGCCGAACCTTCATCAGACCCAGGGGTGATCGAGGCCTTGTCGGCCCTGCGGCCCGAGGACCGGGAGGTCCTGCGCTTGGCGGCGTGGGAAGGACTCGGCGCCCCACAGATCGCCATCGTTCTCGGATGCAGCTCCAACGCAGCAGCGTTGCGCCTCAGCCGAGCCCGCGCGCGACTTCGAGACCGCCTGACAGGATCCGCTTCCTCCCGGACACAGGCTCGTCGGAAGGAGATCGATGTCTGAGTTCGACGAGCTGCGCCGCCTAAGCGACGCAGATCCCGTGCAAGGCACCGCGATCCCTTCCGCCGAGGATCCCGCCCCGCGGGCCCTGAAGGAAAGGATCGTCATGAGCGAGCAACGCACCATCTGGTTGCGCACACGCGCCGGCGCGCTTTCGGCTGCCGCGGCCGTCCTGATCGTGGCCGGCGGCGGCATCGTGCTTGCGACGCGAGGAGCGGACACACCGGCACCAGGTCCAGGGAGCGGCCCGATTACTCCGGGCGCTGCGTCCTGCGTCGAGCTCTACAGTCCCGAGACGCTCGCCAACCGGCAGGTCGCCTTCGACGGCTCGGTGAAGTCGGTGAGCGGCGACGAGGTCACCTTCACCGTCGGCGAGTGGTTCAAGGGTGGTACCAGCGAGCAGATCACGCTCAAGGGCGCGTCCACACTGGGCGGCATCACCTCCGCTGGACCGAGCGTCTCCCTCGACCCAGGCTCGCGCCTATTGGTGGCAGGCGACGGAGGCTTCGCATGGGGATGCGGTTTCACCCAACCGTACTCTCAAGCTGTCGCGACCGACTGGCGCGCAGCGCTCGACTAGTACTGGCGAGTCCGCGAACCCCTCGACATCATCGACCGCGACGTCTGCCCAAGTGGCCACACAGCGCGCCTGCATGACGAGCGGATCACGACACGCGTCACTAGATCTACGGCACGGCAGCCGTACGACCGCGCTGCGTTCGCTCCTCTTGCTGCCTGCGACACCCGTACCGCGTCATGCCTTGCGGCTTATACAGATTGAGCACCAAGATCACTACCAACACCACGGTGCCGCCGACGGAGTGGACCAGCGTGCTACCCAGGGCTCGCAGCTTGTCGGCCGACGTTGTCGGGTCTGCTGCGACTCCGGCGAGGTGGCTGATCGTCCGCGTTTCTACCAGCAGGACCGCGGTTGCGATGATGGTCATCACCAGGGAGATCAGGACCCAGTAGTGGCGGAACAAGCCCCACTTGGTCCCCAGCGACATGACGAGCCCGGTGATAAGCGAAGCGAAGGCCAGCGGGACGAGGACGTTGCGCGCGATCAGGTCCATCCCCAGGTACGCGGAACGCAAGAGCTGAGCCTCTTGGCTCGTCGCAGTGGCAACGTCGAGTGCCATGTACGCGGCCACCGCGCCGATCCAACCGATCGAGAGCGTGAGATGCACGGCGAGCGCGAACTTGCGGAGGCCCGGGGCCATGGTCATAGCCGCAATCCCTCGGGGTTGAGAACCTGAGTCAAATGACCATGACCTGGCCGCGCATCCCTGCCTCGTAGTGACCCCGCTCGTGGCACGCGAACTCGAGCGCCGCGTCACCGAATCGCCACGTCAGTCGCTTGGTCTCCCCGGGCTGCAACGTAAGGCTGTTGGGAAAGCTATGGGTCACCCCGGCGGGTATGTGGGCCATCGCCTGGGCATGTTCTTGGTGCATCGCGGCATCCCCGAGGGTGAATTCGTGGACATCCCGGCCCGCATTGGTCACCGCGAACGTGACCGTCTCTCCCGCCGACACGTTGATCGATGCCGGCTCGAAGCTCATCGTGTCGAGCAGCGTGACCTCGATCGTGCGGGACGCTTCGCTCGCGGCGGCCGGCCCTCCGACGTTTCCGGTGTTCTGCTGCTGAGCGCTGGCGGGTGTGGCGTTGCTCCGGGCGCCCAGATGGCGGCCAGGGCCGTGGGGACCTCCGGGGCCGAGTTGGCCGGTGAGAAGCCCGATGACGACAACCACGAGCAAAACGACCGCAACGATGACAAACACCTTCACCCAGCGCGGCATGCCAGGCTTCTCCCCTTGGCCGGGTTCGACCCCTGCCTGAGGGGAAGGCGGATGGTCATTCATTTTCCGTCGCCTCCGCGGTTACGTCGTCGATCTCTGGACCCGCACCGAGTTGCGAGGTTAGCGAGACAGAGTGTCTCTGTCAAACCAAGATGTCTCGCCTCTTGTCATCATGTATACTCGGGGTGTGCCGAAGCTCTGGAACGACACGATCGAATCCCACCGCCGCGAGGTGCGGGAAGCCGTTCTGGACACCACCGCAGCACTCGCCGCCGAGCATGGTCTGCTCGCCGTGACGATGTCGCGGATCGCCGAGGAAACCGGCATCGGACGAGCAACGCTCTACAAGTACTTCCCCGACGTCGAGGCGATCCTGCACGCGTGGCACGAGCGCCAGATCAATGCTCACCTCGGGCATCTCGCCGACGTGCGAGAACAAGCCACCGACGACGGCGGGCGACTCGAAGCCGTCATGCACGCCTACGCGCTGATCGCTCACGAGTCACAGGGACACCATAACTCTGAGCTCGCGGTGTTCCTGCATCGGGACGAACAGGTCCCCCGAGCGGAGAAGAAACTCCGGCACATGATCCGAGAGTTGTTGACCGAAGCCGCAGCCTCGGGAGACGTGCGGGACGACGTCGCGCCAGACGAGCTTGCGAGCTACTGCCTTCACTCCCTCGCGGCGGCGAGGAACATGCAGTCAAAGGCCGCTGTCCGCCGGCTTGTTGCGGTCACGCTGGCAGGTCTGCGCCGCCCGCGCTGAATGGGGATGGACCGTGAGACGACATCTTCGACACGGTGACGTGGACGCTCACACACCCGGCAGGCTCATCGCCCATGCACGCAGCTACGACGTCCTGGCGGGGATCTTCTTCGGCGGCCGCAGACGCAGCGTCTACGCCCGCTTGGCCGCCGAGAGCGGCGCCCGCCCGGGGGACCGGGTTCTCGAGGTCGGCTGCGGCACGGGGTACTTCACGCGCCTGATGGCCGAAGCGGTCACGCCCGGCGGCACGGCTCAGGGCGTGGATCCCTCCGGAGACATGATCGCATACGCCCGCCGGCACACCGGTCTCGCCAACTGCACCTTCTCCGAAGGGATCGCCGAGGCCCTCGACGCGCCTGATGGCTCATATGATGTCGTGGTAAGCAGCCTGGTGGTCCATCACCTGCCCGAGGATTTGCGCCCGCAGGTGATCCGCGAGATGTTCCGCGTCCTTCGCCCCGGCGGGTCGGTCCTCATCGCCGACTTCCGACCTCCCAACAGTCGAGTCGGCCGCCTGCTGAGTGCTCCCTACGCCAGTCCCGCCATGAGGAACAATCCCGTTCATCTGCTCGAGCCGATGGTGCGGGAAGCCGGCTTCGAGCAGACGCGTAGAGGTGACCTCCGGCCTTGGATCCACTACGCGCAGGCGGTAAAGCCAGTTGGTGCCGGCTGAGCGCGACTTCGACGCCAGAGGACATGACGCTTGCGACGCGGTGTGGACTCATGTCGAACGCTCCGCTCGCAAGGCGAATAGGAGCCACTACGTGCCCCGATAGCAACGTCCTTGCGGTTCTCTGACACCACGTGGCGCCCGAATTCAGCGACGCGAGCCGACTCCACAGACAACCCCTATGGACAGCTCCAGCCCACGCCATCGGACTCAGTAGACACTTCGGAGGCGACTTCAAAACCGGTGCGGCCCTTAACCGGGCCGGGTGGGTTCGATTCCTTCCGCCTCCGCTATGCAGGCACGATAGACCGGTTGGGTCAGGCAGGACGAAACTCGCGCGGGTCGGTGCAGCCAAAATGGAGCCCTCACTCTTGTGAGCGCACCTTCGCATCCCGACACGCAAGGAGGCCTCAGGCCACAGTAAGATGGCAATTTCTACCGCTCTAGGAGTTTTCACCGAGCCGTCATCTCGGCGCTGAAGGGACCTCTATTGTTCTATTTACTCAAGTTACTCAAGGCCTTTGGCAAGAAACCTCGGCCTGTTTTGCTTTGCCCGGGGCCCGTCCTGCTTTCCAGGCAGGTTAAGCGCGCCGTCAAAAACACAGCCATCGGCCATCGGGAGGCGGCATTTTCCTCGCTGATGTTGGAAAGCGTGACCATGCTGAAACCGCTGGTCGGAATCGAGAGCGAAGAAAGCCTCTACGAGATCGCCTTCATCACCGGATCCGGAACAGCGGCGAACGAAACGATCCTGTCGAGCATCGGCGCCGTCGGCCCCACCCTCGTCATCAGCAACGGTGAATTTGGTGAACGGCTCTTCGACGTCACGAAGCTGCACAACGACGCTGTCGATCACCTTCCTTTCCGATGGCAAGAGCAAATCGATCTCGGCAAGGTCGAGGAGGCTCTGAGGCAGAAGCGTTACCAGTTGGTTGCCCTTGTTCACCATGAGACCAGTAGCGGCATGATGAATCCGGTCGCTGAAGTGGCACAGCTTGCACATCGTCACGGGACGCTGATCTTTGTTGATGCGATCAGCAGCATCGGGGCCGAGGGGATCTCCGTTGAGCAATGGGGCGTCGACGTCTTGGTCGGTGCTACAGGCAAGGGCCTTTCGGCGATGCCCGGCGTTGGAATCTTGGTCGTCAAGAAGAGCGTGCTTGAGCGACACAAGCCCACTTCCGCCCAGAGTCATTACCTAGATCTGCATCGGCATTTTCGGTTCATGCGGGATCACGCTCAAACTCCGAACACACCAGCGGTGCAAGTCTTCGTGTCATTGCATGCCTCACTGAAAGAGATCACCAAGCGAGGCGCAGAGTGCTCTCGCCAGGTCATTCGAGACCGGGCCGAATTTACCCGCAGACAACTGACTCGAATGAAGTTGCCGTACGCCGACTACGGCGACGGAAACACGTCGAGCGTCGTAACCTGCATCACGCTGCCGAGCTATCTCACCTTCGAGAATCTCGCTCGGGAGTTTAAGGCCGAGGGCATCGTCGTCTATGAGGGCAAGGGCGTGCTGAAGGGCAAGATCTTTCAGATCGGACACATCGGTGCACTGCGTAAGCACGACACGCGGGATGCATTGCGCCAGTTGCGGAAGATCATGCGGCGATTTGCCGCGGCAAAGCAAGAACCTCCTATCCCCGCACCACGCGGAAGCGTCGCCCATGCCCGGTCGTGAGTATCCGCCTCTGGATTCTGTGATCGAGCCGAACTACTTCAGCAACTGGGGCGACCTGTGGTACCCGCGGCTCGCCAACAAGCTCCTTCGAAGCGCCAGCAAGATCGCTGCCCTAACGCCCAATCATGTGACCGTGGCGTCCTTCGTTCTCTATGGCGTCAGTGCGGGCCTCATCGTGGTGGGCGGATGGTTGAGCTTGTTGGCGGCTGTTCTACTTCCGTTGTCTTATGTCCTTGATTGTCTGGATGGTCAACTAGCTCGGTACACGAACCGAAGCTCTGCGATCGGCGACTACCTGGACAAAACGCTTGACGTTCTGAAGATCCTCATTATCAACGTGGCGATGGCTCTTGCCGCAGTCAAACTTACCGATCACAGTTACTACTTCTTGCTCGGGGTCTTCTCGTGCTCCGGCTTCCTTTTCCGCTACTACATCAAGCTGGAGACAATATTTGGTGCACTTCGCAGGGACAAGGACTACCTCGACAAGTCAAGCGCGCGCCGACGCGACTTATACGTCGAACTCGATTCGCAGAAGGCTCAGCCTAAGACCTTCCGTCAGCAACTCAAATGGCTCTGGTTTCGGCATCGCGCCTTCTTCGCACTCGACGAAGCCGAACACGTCACGTTGGGCGCGCTGGCGGCATTGATCGGTCGGCCCGATCTGTGGTGCTGGCTTTTCGCGCTAGGCCAGATGTCCATCGCCATGGTTCGGCTCATACAGCGCGGTCGCCAGCTTGTGAACCGGCCGGAGTCCCTAACATATCCGCTGCGCAAATGATCTTGGCAAGCGGTTAGTCATGAAAGCAGTCATCTTGCTGGCGGGCATGGGCAACCGCATGCAGCCTCTCACCAATGAAATGCCGAAGTCGCTATTGCCGATCGGCGACACCAACACTCTTGAGCACATGATCCGCAAACTAGTGAAATACGACATCCGATCGTTCGTGATCGTCTGCGGACATATGCAGAAAGAGATACGGCAATACGTCGCACGTACGTTCCCGCTTCTGGACTGCGCGTTCGCGACGAACGAGAGATACAAGACGACCAACACGGGCTACTCCTTGATGCTCGCGAAAGACCTCCTCTTGGGCGGATCCTTCATAAAGTTAGATGGCGACGTGATCTTTCAGGAGGAGATCATCAGGCAACTGGTCGAAGCGGACAGCGCTTCGAGTTATGTTTGCGTCGATAGCTCGGGGGTAGACGACGAGGTCATCAAAGTGCAGTGCCACGCAAACGGGACAGTTGCCCGAATAGGAAACGAGCTGCCGGTTTCGAGCGCCGCCGGTGAATCAATAGGCGTCGAGAGGATCGACGAACGGTCGAACGCTGCGCTCTTCGCAACGCTCGAGCAGATGATGGAGCATGAAGCCAATCATCAGCTCTACTACGAAGTAGCGTATGACGCGATCATCCGTGCCGGCGAGCCGTTCAAGACTCTCGACATCACGGGTCTGCGCTGGGTTGAGATCGACACCCTGAGTGACTACCACCTTGCTCAGGAGTACTTCGGCCGTGCTGTGTCCTGACGCTCAGGTTCTGGGTGATAAGCATTACGTCACGCGTTATGAACCATCCTCGCGAATATGCCTGGAAGACCAACTTGGAAGTCTGAAGCAGTCGAAGGACTTCAGAGCTTTTGACAGCGCTCACTTTGCTGCCGAGTTAATTTCCCAAGGGACTTCCGGGGTTCCTAGGCGATGACTTCGATCGGGCCTTTCATGCCTTTCCCGCAGCCTGCGTGACGAGCCGGTACGCGAGCCGGCGGAGCGGTCGTACGCGCCAGCGCGAGAAGCCCGCCGGGCCGAGCGCGTCGCGAACGTCGGACAGTCGGTAGGGCGTCTCGGGTGGGAACAGCTTCTTCATCGGCCCGGGGAAGAAGCCTTCGAGGAGGTCGGCGAGGGCGAGGTATCCCCCTGGACGTAGCACGCGCGCAGCTTCGGTGAGCGCCTTGCCCCAGTCGCCGACGTGGTGCCACACGCCGATGCTGATGACGAGGTCGAAGCTTCCATCGGGGAAGGCCAGCGAGGTCGCGTCCGCATGGGCCACATTCACACGGTCGGCGAGCGGCTCGAGCCGGTGTCGCGCCAGCTCCACCATGTCCGGGTCGTAGTCCGACGCGGTGATCCGCCAGCCCGGGAAGCGTCGCACGAACACCTCGACGTTGCCGCCGCCACCGCTGCCCACCTCGAGGACTTCTGCTTGGACGGGAAGCTCCGCGACCCGGAGCACCCAGGGCGCGACAAGTCTGGTCGAGAACGCCGCCCAGCTCCGGCTCGCGAGCACGCGTTTCTCTATCCCTGCCATCTCGGGCACGGCTACCTCCCGGCGTAGGTTTCGGGCCGTTCGGCGAACGCGCGGGCGCACTCGAACGAGCAAAACAGATACGTCCGGTCCCCATACGGCAGGCGCGCGGGCGCGGCCTCCGCCCCGATACGCATGTGACAGACCGGGTCGACCTCGAGGTCGGCGCCGGCGTCGTCGCGGACGACGATCTCGAACAGATCGACCGGCTCGGTGACGTTCTTGAAGTGACCGCGACCCGCCTGGCGAACGTCGACACCTTCAACCGAGCGCGCCGCATCCGCGACGGATCCGGTACACAGGATCTGACCGGAGCGTGCGTGCGCGGCGACGCGCGCCGCCACGTTGACGGCGGTGCCGAAGAAGTCGCCGTCGCGCTCGACGCTGCTGCCGGAGTGGATCCCGGCGCGCAGACCCGGGAAACGTTCCTCGTCGCTGACCGCCGCCGAAAGCTGCAACGCCGTGCGGACGGCACTGAGTGGATCCGAAGAGACGATCATCGCCTCATCGCCGATCGTCTTAACGAGCTTCGACCCCCCGACGAGTGACGCGCGAGCGAGCTTGGTGAAGCGCTCGGCGACGTCGGCGGCGTCGACGTCGCCGTGGGCTTCGGTCAGCGCGGTGAAGCCTGCGAGGTCTGCGAACAGGAACGTCCGGTCGCTCACGTGACGGTCACGGTTCCCTTCATGCCCTGCTCATAGTGGTCGGCGACGTGGCATCCATAGAGCACCGTCCCCGGCTCGTCGAAGGTGTGTGTCAGCTCAACGGTCTTGCTCGGAGGAACCGACACGGCGCCTGAGCTGTCCATCATGTGTCCGCCACCCATGCGCATCCGCGCGTGCTCGTTCTGGACGTCCTCGGAGCCCAGGACGAACTCGTGATCGATGGCGTCGGAGTTGGCGAGCACGAAACGCACCGTCGTGCCCGCTTCCACGGTCACAGAGCTCGGGGCGAAGCGCAGGTGCCCCAGGATGATCCGAACGCTCTTGCTCTGCGTTCCATCTCCCGATGATCCCCCACAGGCGACGAGCGCCAGAAAGGTCGCGGAGGCCAAAAGCGCTGTGGCTCGAGGTCTCCTGAGCATGCTCATCCCCTTCCCGATCCCGGGAGTTGCACGTTGTGTCGTTGCTGGAGTTCGGCGACGCTTTCCCACAGGAGCTCCAGTCCATACCGCGAGGGAAGCTCCAGGATCGCTCCAAGGTCGGGAGCGTCGACGGCCAGCAAGTCCGCCGTTTCCTCGAAGAACCGTTCCAGTCCGCCGGGAGCGAACATCTCCAGGTACGTGGCGGGGCCGGGGCCGGGATTCCAGTAGGTGTGCGGAACGCCGCGTGGCGCGCGGACCATCGAACCGGCTTCCGCATCAACGACCTGATCGCCAACCTGGGCGGCGAAGTTTCCTTCGAGGACGTACCACCACCCGTCTTCTCTGCTGTGGGTATGGAGCGGGGCCGCAAGGATCCCGGGCGGGATGGGCGACTCGATGAGCCCGAACCTGCCCCCGGTATCTGCCGATCGCAGCAACACCCATGCGGAGATCGGCCCGAGAGAAAGCACCGTCGAGTTCTCGGCCGAGATCACGATCGGATCGTTTGGCGCGCTCACCGGGACCTCGTCTTCGGGATCGAGCCATCGAGGATCCCGCGAACGCGCTCATCGTAGAGTGAGTAGAAGATCATCCGCCCCCACCGGCGTGCCTTCACTACCCCGTGCGCCCGCAGAAGGCGCAGGGCGTGGGAGGCAGCGGACTCCTCCATGCCGGCGACGGCGGCCAGGTCGCATACGCATAGTTCGGGCTCTGCCTGAAGCGCCGAGAGCATGCGCAGCCGGCGGGGATCGGCCAGCAGCCCGAAGGCGTTGGTGAGCCGGTCGAGCTTCTCCCCCGACGGCGCGACCCGACGAAGCTCAGCGAGCCTTGCCGGAGCGATCCGCTCGTGCAGGTCGCCTGGTCCGGGTGGTCGTCTCGCTTTCATCTGAATAGCTATTCATATAATCACGTGGTCCGAATCTTTGTCAAAAAGCCGATCGACGCCCCCAGAGATCTAAGGCACGAGTGCCGTGGAGTCCTCGTGCTGCGTCCGCTCAATTCTGCTGCTTCCGCCACCCGTGGGGCGTCAAGCCCTGAGGCTTGTAGATGTTCAGCACCAGGATCACGATCAAGACCACGGTGCCGCCGACGGAGTGGAGCAGAGTGCCCCCCATC